>NZ_JAYJLD010000013.1 GCF_035282765.1 Ferviditalea candida
AGGGATTAGGCTATTGTCGGGTACATTTTCGGTTTGGCTCCGCCAAACCGAATGGCGAATCCATGGCTATTTCCCGCCATATAATGAAGCGGCGAACAGTATGTTGTCAAAAGAAAGGGAGGATTACGATGAGAATACCGAATGTGTATGTAAAGTTTGAGACACGAGAGGAACGAATCGATTTCCTGTACCGTTTGCTCGGAATTGCCGTCGATGATTTCAAAGTGAAACAGAGCATGCAAGGTATGATTACGCGGATGGAATACGGAACGACTTCAAGTCCGTATTATCGATCTTATCGGTGGAAAGCGTCGACAGCAGCCAGAGGTAATGATGCATGGCGCCCCACGCAGGTCCATCATCGCGGAATCCGGCGGATTTATTTTCGGTACAAAATGCAGCATAAAACGGCGATTTGGCTGGCGGTGCAATTGGAAGATTCAGATCGGGGCCGTCGGATGTTTCTTGAAATCCTGGAGGCGATTCCGGAAGAGCAGATTGTACTTCTTGGAAAAATCCCCTCTTCGCTTTACGCGGAACGGCTGATTCGTCAAGCCGGCAAAGCGCTGGATGATTTGGAAAGCGACCTCTTCCCCTCTTCCGAGACGATGTTTCAAATCCAGACATTGTTGACGAAAGCGAAGGAACTGGATGCTTCGAAATTTTCCGGGAACCGGATATTTTTGTGGGAACGATTAGCTTTTCAATGGGCCGGACAGGGAAAACTGAACCGAATGGAAACCTGCTTTCGCCACCAGGCGGATTTGCAGCCCGGCTGCAGCGATGCGTTCCTGAACATGGGATTTCAATATACGGCGGATGGACAATTACGCAAAGCGGAAAAGAGCTATCTTGAGGGCTTGAGACGGGACCCGACCGATGAATTTATCCTGCACAATCTGGCCGGTCTCTACAAAGACATGCATCGTGACAGAAAAGAGATCCTTTCGACTATCAACGAGGCAATTCTGGCGAACCCCTCTCTTCCATCCATCTATAAACTCAAGGCTGATTTTCACGCGGAATGGGACGAACTTGATGCTGCGTTGGAGCTTTATCAATACGCGCTTTCACTTTGCGAACAAGGCTGGAAAGATCTCTTTCAGGAGTTGTTGAACGGGATCGAAATCATGAACCGAGAGCTTGCCAGACATAAGTTCCGCCAGAATTATGCCGGGGATTGGAAGGACGGGCTTCGTCACGGCGAAGGCCGCGAGTTTTATGAGAATGGCATTTTGAAATATGAAGGACAATGGATGAATGATGCCAAAAATGGCCGCGGCACAGGCTACTGGAACGACGGTAGCTTATGGTATGAAGGAGAATTTGTCGATAATAACCCACACGGAATCGGACGAATGTTCTATAAAAACGGTGCGCTTCACTATGAGGGAGAATTCAAGCAAGGTCAATTATGCGGTAAAGGTAAGGAATACTACGCGAACGGGCAGATCAAGTTTATCGGCGTGTTTGCAGAAAATCCGTATTTTTTTCATGGATGTCGGAGCTTTGTTAAAGGAAAGCTGTATTATGAATCGGGCCAGCTTTGGTACGAAGGATGTTTTCAGAATTACAGCAAACACGCCCAGTTTAGCAAAGGAATTGAGTATGCGGAAAATGGAGAAATCAAGAAGCGTTGGGATGAAAATGAACGCTCCATCATCCAAACAAACGCTCAACCTCAACCTTGAGTTCATCCAGCATGGGGAAAGGCGCGCCGACAGACAGACTTATTACAAGCCCGCTATAATACCAGGCTTGCTGCTCTTTCCCCCGCTTGAACCGGGTCCATAGGGATTCGCCGAGATTGCTGTAATCCTCACGCATGGAACGTATGTTATGAAGCTTGTCCGCGCACGCCACATGGCGGATCTCGTCCGACGCATGCTTGAGAAATTCCAAAGTGTGCTCTTTCCGTTTCTCCCAAGACAAGCTTTTGCCAGGCTCTGAGCAGCCTTCGACGATCGCAGCCACCTGCTCGCCAAAATCTTTTTTTATGTCTTCCAAGGTCAAGTCCGTATCCTCCACCGTATCGTGCAGAATGCCGGCTGCGATCTCTTCTGGGCTGCAGCCATGCTGAGCTAGCAGGATGCCTACGCCATAAACGTGAGTGATATACGGCAAGTCGGAACTTTTCCGGGTTTGGTTGGCATGTGCGATGGTTGCGGTTTGAATGGCTTTGTCAATGATGTTCATGGTTTGTCCTCCCTTTTATTCATTTTGTGAAAGCTGATACAGAGCATCTGCCAGCTGCTCAATTTCGGAACGGCGATGGATTTTCTCCACCCAGGATTCCGGAATGCCGCTTAGTCCGTAGTAAGCGCCGGCCAGCTGACCATAGACGGCTCCGGTCGTATCGGCATCGTCTCCGAGATTGACTGCTTTCAGCAGTCCCTCCTTATACGTCTCTGTTGAATGAAAAGCCCAAAGGGCTGCTTCCAAAGACTTCACGACATAACCGGAACCCTGGATTGCGGGCGGCTGCAGCTCTTTAAAACTGCCTTGGCTGACCTTTTTAATTGCAGGGCTTAAGGTCCGTTGGATTTGGGATTCGATTTCCCGGCTGTGATCAGCCAGAAGCCCATTCTTCGGCATTCCATTTAGAGCATTAATTATTAATTTAGATAAATAAATACAAGCATCGACAGCTTCTTCGGTACCGTGTGTTGTACGAGAGCTTTTGGCGGCATAATCTATGGCATGGACAGGATCTTTCAAGTAAAACATTGGGATCGGCGCCAGCCGCATAATGGACCCGTTTCCGGCTGACTTTGGATCGGTTGAACCGGCATAAGGATCACCCGTTCGTTCAAAACACTGCAGCGCTTGCGAAACCGTATTGCCGATATCGAAACAATAATCCTTGGCGCTCCAATAACCATTTCGATAATATTTCACGTAGCGGTTCATTTGATCCTTTGCATTGAATCCTCGGCATTCCACAAGACTTTCCGCCAAACACATAGCCATCGACGTATCGTCCGTCCACTGACCGGGCTCCAATTGAAAAGGTCCACCGCCGACCATATCTTGAATGGGTTTAAAGCTGCCAGCCGTTTTGAACTCAAGCGTTGTGCCCACGGCATCTCCGGCTGCTAGACCGATGAGGCAACCTTCATAACGAACGAGATTATCCAATTTTTTCTTTCCCTTCCAGATTCATTTTTTAAATAAACTATAAATCTTTGTTGATCAAGCTGTATTTTCCTCTAGAGACCCTAATCGCACTTCTCTTACTCGACAACAATATAGAGTTCTAAGAAGGGTTTCCTCCATGATTAGGAGGAACCATGTCGGCCATTGTTGTGCTGTAGTCATTCCAACGGTTTCCGTATTTTTTCTCAACCCATTCACATATTTCTTTGGCTGTCCTAACGCCTCCAAGTTCTTTGAAGGCTTCGAGTATAGCTTCATTTTGAGTGATCATTCTATTCCGCTCTCCTTCTCATCGGTAAGGTCTATTTTCTTAAAGCTAACGCATTACACAGCTCTGGAACAATGTAGGACTCATATTCATCCTGGTGCTTCTTCAGTCTTGGACGAAGGTGCCGCGCATGAAAGCATGATTCAAATTTACCTATAATACGGCCTTCTCCTTGTTTTCTTAAATGACAGAGAACATCTTTTTTTCTATTGTTCAAATAAGAATTAGCTTCTAGAGACCATGCAACCCATGTAAAGTCGTAATCAGTCAAATTGACAATTGAAAAATCGGTTTCAAGAAATGGCGATTCACTCTTGTCTTTTTTCTGAGTAACATATTCTTGAATAGCCTCTTGGGCTTTAGTATGTCTTAAATTAAAAAGGTTGAGGATGTGGACAGAACCATTAAAATTGGAATCAGCCTTCTTGAGCAGGTAAACCACTTTGTTCATTGTTTTGTCTAAATTAATTTTATCTGTCTTCTTCTGATTATTTTTTGTAAGGTTCCACGCAGTATCATTTTGTAATTTCGAGTCACCGGGATTTAACATAATAAGCAGGATATTTTGGGGCGGGGAATTTCCTTTAATCTTCAATTGAGCTTCAATCCTATACTCTAATGAGTTGTCTTTGACAAAAGTACCCTCTGCTTGAATAAGAGTCATGCGAAGACCTCCCATCAACCTTCATTCAAATCATAATCTTGAACCATCTCGTTATTCGTAGCCACCAAACACTCCTTCGCTCCGCCTTGGATCACAACATCAAAATGGTGTTCCTCTCCTGTCAGCTCTTTGTTGATCAGAATCAACTTCCCTTTGGTCATGAATGGCAGCTGATTAACCGGATAAACCTGCAAGCTTGTGCCGATCACGAGGACCACGTCCGCTTTCTCGATCGCTTGCATAGAGCGGTTCCAAGCGGTTTGCGGCAGGCTCTCCCCAAACAGTACGACATCCGGACGCAGCTTACCGCCACAGGCGCATGGTTTCTTTTGCAGGAAGTCTTCTTGGTTCGATTTCTGTCCGCACCTCTGACATCGAAAGTTCCGGATCGACCCGTGCAGCTCCTCTACCTGACGGTTTCCGGCTGATTGATGCAGGCCGTCCACGTTCTGGGTTGCGATCAGCTGCAGGCGTCCTTCCTGCTCCCAACGGGCCAGCACATGATGTCCTGCATGGGGTTGTATCTCCGCCAAATGCTCAGTTCGCGCAGCGTAAAAGGAGTGGAAGTTGTCATAGTCCGTTTCCAGTGCTTCCACCGTCGCTAGGGTTCTCGGATCGATTTGACGCCACCAACCGGACGGAGAACGAAAATCCGGCACTCCTGAATCTACGGAGCAACCGGCGCCTGTTAAAACCACTAAACTTTGCGCACTTTGAATAAGCTGAGCGGCTGCTTGAAGGTCCATCTAGTTTTCATCTCCTTCCAATCAGTTAAACTTCCGGCATCCGCTATCCCTCCTGATGGAAAACATACAGCAAATAACGTGCCCGAGAAGCACCGACATAAATATCAGCGGGGCTGCAGACCGGGGTGTTGTCCCGAACATCAATCAGGAAGACGACATCAGCTTCCAAGCCTTTGAAGGAACGGATCGTGGCGAATTTAACCCCTCTTTCTCCACTGGTGAAATCAACAAGCGGCCATTCCTTAAGCCTGCCAGCTTCGCCGAGACAGTTTTTTTCTCTACGATTTGGCGACAATATCAGGATGCGGTCCGCAGAAAGCCCTTGGCTCACGAGTCTGCCGATTTCTTTTTCGATCATCCGTTTCTCTTCTGTGGTGTCTTTCCAAGGAACAGATACAACCGACATCCCGCCGGCCAGCTTGGACTTCATTTTCTTTTCCCCGCTCAAAGGCATGATTCACTCGTTGATTTTCTCCGAATTTCGCAAATTGTAGGTCAGACGCTGCTTGGACATGTCATATTTCTTCAACGCATCCACGCTGCTGCCAAACAGATTTTGGTTCGGATCGGCAAAAATGTACAATTCCCCGTTGTCCTTCAGCATATTTTCCAGACAGAGAAACCAATCCTCTTTGAAATTCTGTCCCTCGTCGATGATGATGACATCGAATTTCTCCTCTTGAGAGGCTTGATCGAAGTAATCGAAACCCGTGGCGGGCAGTTCGACATCGAAAAATTGGCGGGATGCTTCCCCGTCAGACGGCTCCACCCATTCGTACCCTTTCTCCTTCAGCAGCTCATACAGGTAATCGTGATAATTTTTACCGGTCACCAGCGGATTCTTCACATACTCATCAAACAACCGAACCAAATTTTTATTGAAGCACGTCAAAAAGACACGCTTTCCTTGTTCAGCGGATCTGCGCGCCTTTTCCATTGCGATATAGGTTTTCCCTGTGCCTGCCGCTCCGAAAAAGATTTTCCTTCGGTCTTCCTCCGTTTCATACAGGATGCGCTCCTGCTCCTCGGTCAAGATGATTTGCGCTTGCTTGCGGAAGCTTTGTATCTTGTCCTCCAATGAGGAAAACAGCTTGAAAGACGGAGCAAGCACTTTGGAGATCAGGTCGTTGACGGCTTCTTTTTCCTCCTGGCGGTCTCTCATGTCGAAAAGCTCCCACAGTTTATCCTCCAACCGGTCAAGATCGCGGGCCGTCCAAACACTGCCTTCTTTTAGCATCGAAGGCAGGAAGCCGCTGATTTGCGAGCATTCCGGAAAGCATAGGGCGAATCGTACGCGGAGCGGGAATCTTCGGCCGCCGGAACGCTTGGTATAGGATTGCAGGATTTCGTACATGGCCGTTCGGGCCTGCTGAACCGGATCTTTATGCAAGGGTTGATAACCGCCGTTCTTGAATTCATTCCACTGGCCGTTGATATATGCAATATCCCCCTGCTTCACTTCCACCACCGTAAATCCGAGCGAGGGATGAACTATAATAAAATCGGCTTCCCGGATTTCATGATCCTCGTTCTCCTGCCTGTAAAATTTATAGGAATAAAAGACCGTGAATTCTTCAGATAAGGACTCCTGCACGGCAGAATAAAACACGCGCTCTCCATCATTTTCAATTGCGTCCGGCGGAAGGTCGGGGATCATCCGGGCCATGCTCATTGTCACTCCTTAATAGGATGCTTTAATAAAATTAAGCCTGAATTTCGAAAGTAATGTTCTTTGAAAATATGAAAAGTGCTCCGAATCTTTGGTAGAATGGTGTTTGTCAGAACATCAATACCCAAAGAGAGGAGCACCCTTTAGGTGAAGTCTAACACATCCATTCACAAAATCAAGACTGAATTTTCATTACACAATGCGACCAACTTCGGCGGAGTCAAAGTTTTTTTGGAATACCTCGAAAAAATCAAGCTCACGAAGGCGATGCGCAATCTCTCAGGCGGCAAAGCGTTCAATTCGGTGTTCCCCCTTCCGCGTATTCTGCTGTATCTGATCGTCGGCTGGATGCTCGGCTGTGAGCGGATCTTTCATTTCCGCAAATTGCAGCACGACGCCTTGCTGAGCCGTTTCCTCGGCGGTCGTTGTCCTCATCACAGCCTGTTGTACAAGGAATTGGCCAGACTCGGCCGGACATGCCCGACTCTGCCAACCGAGCTGAGAGTGCTGAACCAAGAAATCATTCGGCCTTGCTTGCCATTCCCGTTATTTTCCGATCAGTTTATCTCTATTACGAATCACGGACTTTGATTCCATACAATAAGCGAATAGAGGCGTTTTTGTAAGTAATTTGTAATACTTCTTTTGCTATCATTTATTAAAATTGGTATGGGGAGTGGATCATGGCCGCCATGATCACGATGGTTCTGATTATAGCGGCAGCTCCGATTAAAATCCGCATATTTTATAGATCCATGCAAAATCGGAAACAGCAGGTGATATTTCAACCTGCTGTTTCCGATATCTCTTTTTCTTTAAGGAAATTTGCTTGTGTCCTCGACGCCTCTTCAAGCGTGGGTTGTTTGACAACGATTGCACCGAATTCCTCCATCCTCGTCAATGTATAATCAAGACTGAGATCCCTCTGCGTCTCAATCATTGCAATATCATAGATAAAAAAAGATTATTTCTTTCTTGATAGTTTCCTTTTTTAGTTAACTCCAAAAAAATGGGATCCAATAATTTCTCAAATATTCTGCTTCGCGTTTGCGGATCTGAAATATTTTTTAAAATCTCAGCCCGACACTGCTCTAAAAAGCCGACATATTCTTCATAGGATTCATCATAAATCTGTAAAAGTTCTTGCTTGATCTTCTTTGACAACCCTGGGTATGAACCTGATGTCGAGACTGAAACAGATAACTTTCCTCTGGTAAATGTAGAAGGAACTATAAAATTGCTTAACTGCGGATGATCAACAATGTTAAGCAATTGGAAAGAGGATGCCATTTGGCTGATCTCCCTGTTAACCTTTACATTATTCGTTGCAGCGAAAACAAGAAACGCATCTTGTATATTATGTTTTCCTTCAAATTTGCTTGGCAGCCATTTAATATAATTCTCATATGCCCACTGCTTAATTTGATCTGTAACGGATGGGCTTATTACCGTAATCTCCGCCCCCGACATTAATAAACCGCCGATTTTCCGTGTAGCGACTGCCCCCCCGCCAATCACAACGATTTTTTTTCCATTAAGATCAATCATTACGGGATAATATTGTCTCATCATTTTGCCCCATTCATGCTTTCAAAAAAATGATGACGCCCAATGAAAAACTGTAAGCAGCGGTAAGAAAACCCATGAACCGATAAACGGATAAGTGTAAACGCGATTTCATGAAGCCAATTACGGTAAGAACGGCTATCAGGGAAGTGGATATCATTAAACCTATGACAAAGGAAAAAACGACGGAACTTCCAAAAAACATAGACTTCATGCCTGCAGCAGTGCTTATCAGCATAATTTGAGTCGGCGTTTCCGCGCCGAATCCGTGAATAATTCCAACGACAAAAGCTCCGGAACGTCCCATTGTTTTATTCATTGAAGTTATCGAGACCGTGTCTTTTTTTAATACTTTTGAGAAAATAAACCGCTTCAGTTGACGGAACCCGTCCATAACCAAAGTCCATCTGCTTTTAAGCTCAAATCCGTTCCATTGACGAATAATGGTAATAAACATCACTAGACCTAACACAATTAGTGTAACAGCAACGAATCTTTCCATTATGGAATCAAGCCAACTGGGAATTTGTTCGCTTAATCCAACAGCAATGATCCCGAGAATTAGAATAACCGATCCATGACCAAGAGTGTACATGAATGCAAGAAACATTCCTTGCTTCGATCTGGTTTCGATGCCGGCAAGATCCGTGATCGCAGCAATGTGATCCCAATCCACACCATGCCGAAACCCTAGAATTAATGAAGACATGAGAACGAAGAGAAATTGACTGTCCATTTTTTCTTCTCCTTTTATCCAGCTTAAGACTTACAATAAGGAAGTATCATGCCGTTTCTCACAATTTCAGGAATTCCCGTCAAGATCCGAATGATGCTGCCGTGCGTGACAATAAGCACATTTTCTGTATTAGGTTCCGACAAAGTGCAAAGTCCCTGCCATACCCGCTGATACAACTCCGTTATCGATTCGACGCCATACAATGATGAATCCATATTCTCGGGATCATGAATATTGAATTTCGCAGCGATTTCACCAAACGTTAATCCTTCCAGCTCCCCAAATCCACGCTCAGCGAAACAGGCATTGAACTCAATGGGCAGACCCCGTTTCTCGGCAATCAACAATGCGGACTGAGCGGCGCGCTGCAAAGGGCTTGATACAATACGATGGATAACAATAGAGTTCTGAATCAGCCACTTTGACGCATCGTGAACCTGTTTCATGCCCTTTTCGTTCAAACAGACATCCTTACGCCCTTGAATGCGATTTTGCCGGTTCCACTCCGTTTCCCCATGACGCATGAAGTATAGCGTCATGATCTTACCCCTTTCCGCTTGTGACCATGCTCGTTGGGCAATCCCATGATATCATACAGCTTATCGATCCGAATGTGGCTCCGGACGTGCTCGGCCAAACGGTCAAAGGCGTCAATTTGCCGGTTTTTGAATGACACGACTGTTTTGATCGGCTCCAGCCCTTTGGCGATTCGCAAACTGTCAAGCCAGCGGCGTCGGAAGGCATCGTTATGAAATATGCCGTGCATATACGTTCCCCAGACAGCTCCGTTTTCCGACAAAGCGCCGTCCCACTCGCTCCCAATCCGGAAAAGCGGAAAAACTGACCCGAGTCTCTCCGTTCGACCCATATGAATTTCATAGCCTTCTACGGGCAAGCCGCTCCAAGACTGCCAGTCGGGATGTCCGCAAGCGATCGAACCGGTGGCCCGCACTGTCCGTTTATCGCGGTAAAACGTGGTTTCAAGCGGTAAAAAACCGAGGCCGTCAGCTTCCCCCTTATCTGATTCGACCTGATACGGGTCTTTCAGCTTGGTTCCCAGCATTTGATAACCTCCGCAAATCCCAACCAAGCGGCAACCATTCTCAACTTTCTTGCGGATCTCATCATTTAATCCGGATTCATGCAAGAACCCCAAGTCTTCAATTGTATTTTTCGAGCCTGGGAGGATGATGATATCAGGATCTTTCATTTGCTCCGGCTTTTGAACGAAACGCACAAGCACGTCAGGCTCCACCTCCAGCGGATCGATATCCGTGAAGTTGGATATGCGTGGAAGCCGGACGATGGCAATGTCAATTTTCCTATGTTTGTCATAGTCTTTACTATGCTTAACCTGTCGTTTGTCCAATACGATGGAATCTTCCGCCTCAATATCCAGATTGGGCAGGTACGGAATGACACCGAGCACAGCAATGCCGGTCCGCTGCTCAAGCCAGTCAAGCCCGGATTGCAGCAGGCTCATGTCCCCTCGAAACTTGTTGATGATGAAGCCTTTAATCCGTTTTCTTTCATGCTCTTCCAGCAGTTCCAGGGTACCAATGATCGATGCGAAAACGCCGCCCCGGTCAATATCGGCCACAAGCACGACCGGCGAATCGGCCCATTCGGCAACTCGCATATTGACGATGTCCCGGCTTTTTAAATTAATTTCAGCCGGACTTCCCGCTCCTTCGATCACGATAACGTCATAAGCGGAGCGGAGCCGTTCGAGAGCGTCCCGTACAATCCCGGCGGCCAGCGGCATATACTCTTCCCGATATCTGCGCGCGCTCATCTCCTCGTGCGGCTTACCGTGCACGACAATTTGCGCGCTCATGTCCCGCGTCGGTTTGATCAAGATGGGATTCATATCGGTTGTAGCTTCAATGCCGCATGCTTCCGCCTGCACCCCCTGAGCCCGTCCGATTTCTTTGCCGTCGGGAGTCACATATGAGTTAAGCGCCATATTTTGCGATTTATAGGGTGCCACTTTCCAGCCATCCTGATGAAAAATGCGGCACAGCGCCGTCGTTACTACACTTTTTCCCACGTCGGATGCCGTGCCTTGCAGCATGATTGTCCTGGCAAGATTCATTTTCAAGCCTCCTCCCGTTTAAAAACGCATTCGTACCGACTGCAAGACGAACACGGTTTTTCCATACTGCAAGGTTATCCGCTCCCTATTACCGCAGGTTTCAATGCTGCTTCCAGCGCGCGGATAAACCGCTCATTTTCGGTTCGCGTCCGAACCGCTACGCGGAAATAATGATCGTTCAATCCGATAAAGGTCGTACAGCATCTTATCAGTATGCCTTCAAAGCCAAGCCGGCGCTGCAGTTCATCAGCGTCCAAACAATGGTTCCCTAACCGCACAAGCAAAAAATTGGCTGCACTTTCATATGTTTGGCAACCGAGCCGGGCCAACTCGCGGGAAAGCCACGACCGTTCGACCGAGATAAGCTGTCTTGAATGCCGTTCGTAGACAAGATCCTGCAGTGCCAATACGCCTGCTTTTTGCGCAAGATGATTCACGCTCCACGGAACCTGCAGCCGTTTCATGGCGCGGATTAAGGAGGGTCCGGCGACTGCATAACCCAACCGCAAACCGGGAATGGCATAAAACTTTGTCATGGACCGAACCACAACGACCGTTTCCGATCTTTCGGCTTCATGTACCATAGAGACGTCCGCCTCGTCCGGGAAAAAGTCGATGAATGCTTCGTCCAATATGATTCTGGTTCCGAATTTCTCCGCGCTCCGAATCAGTTCTTCCAAATATCTCCTTTCCCAACGATTACCCGTCGGATTGTTCGGCTGGCCGATAAACAATGCATCCACTTTCGCTAGTGCTTCAATGACTTTTTCCAACGGGACGGAAAATTCCTCTTCCGCCAAGGCCTGAATCGAGACGATGTTTGCCCCGTATTTCTCGGACGCCTCTCTATATTCCGAAAAGGTCGGGTCAATAACGCCTACAGTTTCCGGCTTCAGCGTACGCACTATCAAATCAATCACTTCCGCTGCGCCGTTACCGACAAGCACCGATTCGGGCATAATACCGTATTTGGCCGATATCGCCCCCCTCAGCTCACGAACCTCCGGATCGGGATATCGTGTAAGAAAATTCCATTGCTGCGACAACAATTGCTGCAGGGCAGCTGGTGGTCCTAACGGATTAATGTTCGCACTGTAATCGAGAAGTTTGTCGAGTATGCAGGGGAACATCTCCATAGCCGTCGCCCAATCACCGCCGTGACCGTTTTTCTCCAGCATCGGTTATCCTCCCAATACCGCTGTATAAGCGGAAATGATAAACCCTACGGCTTCAACCGCTTCGTTTAGAGCTCCATACGTGTCGCCCGTCCAGCCCTTGAGTTTGCCTTTGATGTAGCGCCCAAACAACCAACCGGCGATAAGCTGGCCAACGAATACCGCGAGCCACACTGATGAAGGCAGCAAAAACAAAATGAGGAGCAGCCAAATGGAAGCGCCGGCAAGCCAGACATTCCGAACTTCCGCAAATTGTCTGCCCAAACCGCTGGGACCGCCGATATAAGGTCCTTGGATGACGGCGGCAACCATCCACCAGCGGCTGACGGCCGGAATTGAAAGCAGCAGGTACATTACCATCCGATTGAAATCCGGATTAACTGCCCAATGTTCCATTACTGTCCATAGGCTGATCCATTTAAGAAGCAGCAGGAATACTGCATAGATGACGCCCATAGCTCCTACTCTGCTGTCCTTCATAATTTCGAGCATTTTTTCCCGGTCCCGGTAGCTGCCAAATGCGTCAGCGGTATCCATCCATCCGTCGAAATGCAAACCGCCTGAAAGAAACGTCCACAACAGCAGAAGCAACAATGCATTTAGCGGCGCCATGCCGGCTGGAAGCAAACTGGCCGCGGCATAAGCGATGGCTCCGATAATTATTCCGACCAGTGGATAAAAAGGCAGGCTTCGGCTTACAGTCTCCACTTGATATGGAACTTTCAGCGGGACCGGAATTTTGGTGAGGAACTGAAAAGCAACAATGCAGCCGTAAAGCCAATTTCTCATAAAGAACGCCACCACATCAAATTTAATAGTAAGAGGAATATACCTAAGACAAATACGACAGTTTTATACAAAATACGGGTGGTCCTAGGAATATCCTCGATGACAATGTTTCGATGCGCTTCACCCATTCTCGCCCGCACCGAAACGATGCCGCCGTATCGGTTTTCTCCGCCGAGCTGAATGCCGAGGGCGCCTGCGATTGCCGCCTCCGGTATACCGCTGTTCGGACTCGGATGCTTGGAAGCGTCACGCCGCATCGCTTTCCACGCTCCATTTGCGCTTAACGTCCGACTGGCCAAGGCAACCAGCCATAACAAGAATCCGCAGATCCGCGCCGGAACAAAGTTAAGGACGTCGTCCAATCTTGCAGAGGCCCACCCAAAATATCGATATTTTTCATTTTTATAGCCTACCATCGAATCCAGCGTATTGACCGCTCGATACAGAATGGCTCCATAGACGCCGCCGACTAATGCATAAAAGATTGGGGAGACAACCGCATCCACAATGTTTTCCGCAACAGTTTCCACTGCCGCCCTCGACACTTCCTGCTCGGAGAGTGAATCGGTATCCCGGCCGACAATATAACCGACACGAAGGCGTGCCTCCTCCAAATCACCGGAAGCGAGTGCCCCGTATACTTGCATCGCCGCCTCCTTCAACCCTTTGGCGGCAATGGTCGTGGAAATAAGCCAAACCGAAACAACCGATTCCGCAAGCGGATGCACGTGTGAAGCCAACCAGAGCGTAACGAAGGTCAATCCAAGCGCAAGCAAAAGAAGAAATATGACTAAAGAAACCCCCAGCATCTTTTGCAGAGGCGGACTGACACTTTCTTTCCGAAAAAGCCGCTCAAACCATGCAATGGCCTTGCCGAATCCGACGACCGGATGAGGAATGGCCTTGGGGTCTCCTACGAACAGATCAACGATAATTGAGGCACTCACGATGATTAACGTATTCAAAGCACCATCTCACCTCAATCGGGCCGCCAAGCCATTTGCCTTAAATTGATCGGGATGCCGCAGACGACATAAAAAACGTCATCCGCGCAATTTGCCAGAGCTTGATTGACCCTTCCCGCGAGGTCGCGGTATACACGCCCCAGCGGATACTCGGGTACGAGCGAGTGTCCGACCTCGTTGGTTACGAGTACACTCGGAAAGGGAGCAGTTTTCAGCAATCTCACGAGTGCCTCCGCCCTATGTAAAATTAACTCGCTCGCCTCGGGCTTCATCCATTGCTCCTCTCCCATAGGCCCGGGAATCAACAGCAGATTGCTCAACCACATGGTCACGCAGTCGATGAGGACGGCTCCAACCGGCCGCGAGTAAAGTTCTTTTACCGTTTCCTCCAGATCATACGGGGATTCGACCGTTTTCCACCCGGGCGGACGCCGGTCCCGGTGCCCGGCAATACGACTGGCCATCTCGTCGTCATGTATTTGCGCGGTGGCGATATAGACAATCGGTCTTCCGCTTTCTGCGCCAAGTTTTCCTACCAAACGCTCCGCGAAGGAACTTTTGCCGCTGCGCGCTCCGCCGGTTACCAATATGGTGCTGCCGCTATTCGTTTGGAATCCTTCAGAGTGGGTAGACATGACTCCCTCCTGCTTTTTCAGAAAATTAATTCAAGCCCGCTTTCAATGTAAATTGTTGTCTTTTTTCAAACCAATGAAGTTCGTCGCGAAGTTTGACGACTTCTCCGACCAAAATAATAGCGGGATGGGAAAATTGCTGCTTTTGGGCTTTTTCATGAATGTTTTCCAACGTTCCCACCAAAGTTTTCTGCTCGGAAGTCGTACCCCACTGGATCAAAGCAACGGGTGTCATAGGATCCCTGCCGTACTTGATCAATTGATCGCAAATATTGAAAAGATTGGAGGCTCCCATATAGAACGCGATCGTATCGATTCCATCGGCAAGCGCCTTCCAATTGATTCGATCGCCGGCAATATCCGAATCCGAACGACCGTGTCCGGAGACAATCGCAAAAGACGAAGCATAGTCCCGGTGAGTTACCGGAATTCCCGCATAAGCCGCCGCGGCAATGCCGGAAGTAATGCCTGGAACAATCTCGAACGGAATCTCGAATTTTGCCAATTCCTTCGCCTCCTCACCCACTCTGCCAAATACGGAAGGATCTCCTCCTTTAAGCCGGGTGACGGTTTTCCCCTCCATTGCCTTGGAAACAAGAAGCTGATTGATCTCCTCCTGACGCAGCGTATGATCGTTCGGCAATTTGCCGCAGTAAATATTTTCCGCGTTTTTTCTTGCATGGTTCAACAAATCCGGGTTCACCAAGCGGTCGTATATAATGACGTCCGCCGCTTGAATGCATTCCAAGCCTCGCAATGTAATCAATTTGGGATCCCCCGGTCCCGCTCCGACCAAATAAACTGTTCCTTTTTCCATGGATCGTCCTCCTTCCCTCTGATCACCATACGTTTTTGGACTTTTTTTCAATATTCAAGTCCGAGTACAGCCGGAACTCCTTCATTATAGTAATGCTTGACAGCCTGAATTTCAGACACAAGATCGGCCTTCTCGATAATTTCCGGCCTTGCGTTCCGGCCGGTCAATACAAGATGCAGGTGTTTGGGCCGGCGCTCGATCAGTTCCACAACTTCGGCCACCGGAAGAATATCGGCTACCGGAAATCGTTCAATCGCCAACGCATTGTTGATTTCATCGAGAATCACGACGTCCCAAGGCCCATGCATCGTTTCCTCCTTGGCTGTCTCCCATGCTGTTCGCAAAGCTTCGCGATGCTCCTCCGGAGTTTTGGTCCAAGTGAAGCCGGCGCCGAGCTGGCGCATCTCGACACCGATTTTGCGCAGGGAGATCTGCTCTCCATAAGTTCGCTGTGAAGATTTGATAAACTGCAGCACGAGCACTTTGCAGCCCCGTCCGGCGGCGCGAACGGCAAGGCCGATGGCGGCGGTCGTTTTTCCTTTGCCGTCTCCCGTGTAAACGAGCGTGTACCCTTTCCGGTTCGTCGTTGGTTTAGCGCGCTCCATTGCTTCCCCTCCTTGTTCGACCATAAGCCGCACACCGGTCGATAAACCGGCGCACCGCGTTTACGTTCGAGGCGAAATGAACGTGCGTGTACCCCGCCGTAACCGCAAAATCGCAGTAACCGTCGTAACCGGCTCCCCGCAATCCCTTGGTCTCATAGGCATGCGGGTACTCATCGGTTTCTGCGGTCAGGACGGAATAGTGGAATTCATGTCCTCTCATCGTCTCCCCTTCGGCAAGCAGCAGATTGTCCCGCACCGCTTTTACCTCACGGTATCCGAGCGCAGCCAGCTTCGTCTGCATGCAGACATGCGCCGGAATCAATCCGACCATATCGTGAGCGACGCCGGAACGGTCCGTAATGGAGCGGGTCAAATACATGTATCCGCCGCATTCCGCAAATACCGGCAGCCCCGCTTCAATCTTGGCTTTTAAATATTCGTTTACCTGTTTCTGGGCAGATAGTTCTGCGGCAAATTCTTCGGGAAATCCTCCGCCTATGTACACGCCGTCCGCATCCTCCGGTACCTTTTCTCCGGCAAGCGGGCTGAACGTGCATAGGTTGGCGCCGAACAATTCGAGCAACTCAAGATTTTCCGGATAGTAAAAGTTAAAGGCGGCGTCTTTAGCCACAGCAATGGTTGGCCTTGTTTCTTCATGAGGCTCCTGCCGCACGAACTGGCGGGTTGCGGGCCACGCAAGCGGTGCGGCGTCGTGGGCCAGTGTCAACACCGCCTTGAGATCAATGCCGTGTTCGATCATATCTGCGGCACTGCTGAACAGCGGACCCAACTCGCCGCGTTCGATGGCGGGCATCAGACCGAGATGGCGTTCAGGTATCTGAATATCTTCACTGCGGCCCAGCCAGCCCATAACGGGCACACCGCATTCTTGTTCGATCGCGGCTTTGACGATATGGTAATGTCCGGCGCTGCCGCATTTATTTACGATAACACCGCCGATCCGCACGCCGTCGTTCAATTTCTGAAAACCAAGCACCACAGCCGCTGCGCTTCTCGCCATGCTTTGAACGTTCACGACAAGCAGCACGGGGCTCTCCAGCAAAGCGGCAATTTCCGCCGTCGATCCTGTATCCGACAAGGGATCTTTCCCGTCATTGAGGCCCATAACCCCCTCCACGATGGAAATGTCCGCTCCTTCCGATCCGCGCAAAAAGATTTCCTTCATCGTATCAAACGGCAGCATCCACGTGTCCAAATTGCGGGACAATCGGCCGGTAACCGCCGTATGGTAGGACGGATCGATATAGTCCGGGCCGCATTTAAATCCTTGGATGTTCATTCCTCGGCGTTTGAGCGCAGCCATCAAGCCGATCGTCACCGTCGTCTTGCCCGCGCCGCTGCCAGTGCCTGCAATCACGATACGGGGTCTGCGCGCGTTCATACCTTTGCCTCCCTATGAAGTTTTTTGGGGACACGGGCAATGGAAATGGTGACGTTGCCGCTCTTTTTCTTCTCGAGCAGCCAATCATCGGCCATGCTCGATAATCGCGCGGCAGGTTCGCTCACTCCGTAAGCGCCGGTATATTTGAATACCGTTTTCGACGGATTGCGCAGCGGAATCGCGTTTAGCTGTTCGGGCGTATAGGTTTCCAAGTTCCATTTGTATTTGCTGCATACGTCCAAAATCCCCTGTTCATCCTTTTTCAAGTCAATGGTGGCGATGTTTCGCACACTTTTAACGGACAATTTCAATTCAGCCAAGGTATCCACAATCACGCGCTCAATTTCATCAGCCGGCGTACCGCGATTGCATCCAATGCCCAACACAAGCGTTTTCGGCCGGTACAGCACCCCGTTGCGAAGCAGAGCAGTTTCTTCTTCGGGTAGAAGCAGGCGGTCCGTTACAACGAGCGCCGCATCGAATTCGGTCTTCATTGCTTGCTGTACATCCGGATAAACCCGGATATGCTCCGGCAGCGGCTTATCGTATGGCCACCAAGCGGTCTCCCCCACCTCCTGCACGACTGCGATGCGCTCTTCGTTGACGACGGATGCGCTGACAGGGGTCGCTTTGTCGAAGCTTTCGATCTCCCAACCGAAGCTGCGTCCGAACAGATCAACCGGAATCGTTTGTTGCACATCCGAAGCTGTGGTAATGACGGGACGCGCGCCAAGTATGTTCGCAACTTCCCGGGTGAGCTCGTTTGCCCCGCCCAGATGACCCGACAGCACGCTGATGGCATGCTCTCCGCGGTCATCAATGACTACCACGGCCGGGTCTTTTTTCTTATCCTCCAGAATCGGGGCGATCATGCGAACGACAGCACCGAGCGAAATAAACAGAATGATTCCGTTATAGCGTTTGAACAAATCAGGCAAAATCAGCTTTACCGAGCCCTCGAACAGCTGAAAGCCCTTTTCGGTTTCGTCTCCGCGGACAAATTTGCTCATGTAAAACAGGTCGGTTCCCGCAAGTTGTTCTGCCAGCCGGCGGGCCATTTCCACTCCATGCTTGGTGATCGCCACCACGGCAAACGGCTTACTCATGAGAAGCCACTCCCTTGCGGTAACCATGGGTAAACGTCTTATCGTACAGCTTGGAACGGTGTTCGTCCCGATCGACAAGCGACGGATCGAGCGCCCAACCGACCAAAATCATCGCGTGCATTCGGATACCCGCTTCTCTAAGGTCATCATCCAAATTTCGAAGGGTCGTTCGCACGATTTTTTGATCCGGCCAGGTCGCTCTTTGTACGACGGCAACCGGGGCATCTTCCGACCAACCGGCTTCGAGAAATTCTTTGACCACCTTCTTAGCCAACGTTGCGCTAAGATAGAGGGCCACCGTGCAGTGGTGGGATGCCAAATCGCGCAATTGTTCACGGTCAGGCACCGGTGTGCGTCCTTCCGCACGCGTCAAGATGACCGTTTGCGTGAGATCCGGCACAGTCAATTCCGCCCCGAGCACCGCCGCCGCAGCGAAAACAGAGCTGACGCCGGGCACGATCTCGTATTCGACGTTTTGCGACTTCAGCAGCACCATTTGCTCCAAAATAGCGCCATACACGGACGGATCGCCCGTATGCACGCGTGCGACCGATTTCCCTGCGCGAACGGCGTTAACCATCAGTTCGGCCATTTGCTCCAGATCCATGCCGGAGCTTTGCAACACTTCCGCATGATCCGCGGCACGTTGGACAAGCTCCTCGCTCACGAGCGAGTCGGTATACAGCACGACGTCTGCATTTCGCAATATGTTCAAGCCTTTGACCGTGATGAGATCAGGGTCGCCCGGGCCGGCGCCAATGATATACACTTTCGGCTCAAGCTGCATTATTTTCTCACCACCATCAGAGTCAAATATTCAAGCTCTTGCCCCTTCAATTCACGAACATCACGCCAAATCAATTCCTGGGGCGAAGTCACTTTCGTGACAACGGACGCTTTTTCCGTCAAATTCAGTTCCTCCAAAATTTCAATCATCATATCGAGCACCTTCGCCACTTTGATGAATACGATAGCGTCATGCGCCTCGATCGCCAGTTTCATCGCCTGCCGATCTCCGTTGGCCGGCACAATCGCCACCTGCTCGTCCCCGTCCGCTAAAGGGAGGTCCAGACGCGCGGCGGCGCCAAGCACTGATGAAATGCCGGGAACCGAGCGGACAGGCACTTCGGGATGCACCTCTTGCATAAGACGCGCCATGTGAATAAACGTGCTGTAAAGGTTCGGGTCTCCCTCCGTGACAAAAGCGATATCCTTGCCCGCCTGCAGATGCCGCCAGCAAGCATCCACCGTTTTGGACCATTCCTGGTCCAAGGTCGCTCGATCCTTCGTCATCGGAAACACGAGGCCAAGCATCTCTTTGCCGGACGTGTCCACATAGAGCTCAACAATTTCCAGCGCATACGATTTGGCGCCCATCCGTTTCTTCGGGTATGCAATGACCGGACATTCCTTGAGCATGCGAAACGCTTTGACAGTAATAAGCTCCGGATCGCCTGGTCCGACACCTACTCCGTACAGCGTTCCCAATGTTATCGCTGTAGACGTCATCAGCTATTCTCCCTCCTCTCCATTTTCCGTTTTCGTCTGGCGGAACCCGGTGATGATATAGACGGGATTCAACCCTTCGAAACGGGTCATATCTAAAATCGGTTTGCTGCGCCCGATCTGAACGAGCGAAATCCGTGCCGCGAATCCTTCCCCGAGCAAAGCCGCCTTGCTTTCCGCCAGCGTTTCGATCGTTGCAGCATTGATGACAATCCGGCCGTCCTCCTTGAGACGCGAACAGCAAATTCGAATCAGCTCGCGCAGTTCTCCGCCGCTCCCCCCAATAAACACCGCATCCGGATCGGGGATATCCTGCAGCCCTTCGGGCGCCTTTGCCCGGATCGCCGTGATGTCGGCGCGAAACTTGCGGCGGTTTTGCTCAATGTTGCCCATATCGGCTTCATTTTTTTCGATGGCGAACACTTGCCCGTACGGAGCCAATTTGGCACACTCCACGGCAACCGAACCGGAACCCGCGCCAATATCCCAAACCACGCTGTCCGGCTTTAACTTCAATTCCGACAGGCTGAGTACGCGCACTTCCTTTTTCGTGATGAGCCCTTTGTCCGGCTTCCTCTGATAAAACTCCTCATCCTCGAAGCCGAAGCCGTGGCGCGGACTGGGGGCATCGGCCCTGCGCCGCAGAATGACGATGTTAAGCGGTGAAAAAGTACCGGACGCCATGTCCTCAAGGGTCCAGAACCCGTACCGCTCGTCTTTGCCGCCAAGGTTTTCGGCGACAAAGGCCTCATATTCATCCATGCCAAACTCCAGCAAGTAACGGGCAATGACGTTAGGATTGGTTTCATCGTCCGTCAAGAGGGCGATCTTCCTTTTTCCGTCAATCCGCTGCGCCAACCCGCGGATGGATCGCCCGTGCACACTTTCAAGCTCGGCATCGTGCCAGGTATCGCCCAACTTGGCAAACACCAGCTGCAGCGAGCTTAAATGCGGATGGATGTTCACCGCCTGCGAGCCCATTTTTTTTGCGATAAAACCGGCAATGCCGTAAAACAGCGGATCGCCGGACGCCAGCACAACGATGCGGCGGCTCTCGCGAAGCCGGGCCAACTCGTCTACAGTTCGGACAAGTCCCCCCTTCAACACCATTCGCTCCGCCGGATGTTCGGGAAACATCGCCAGATGCCGTTCCCCGCCGACAAGGATTTCCGCTTCACGCACCAAGTTGAGGCTCCTCTCGTTCAGCCCCGGCGGACCGTCGTCGCCAATACCGATAATGTGTATTCGGTTATGCACGGATTTCCGACCTCCCCAATGTTTCACCTTTCATCGAAACGAGCACCGTTTCCACCTTCACTCCACCGCCGATATGCTCCAAAGCGTGTTGACAAACGTATTTGCTCAATACATCGAAAAACCTCGGCTCGCCCGCTTCAATCGCCAAATCGGCCGCATGAGACGCCGTATTCGCCTCGGCGATCAACGCTTGCAAATGCGAAGAAGCACCCGCTTCACCGGCTGCCCGGGCCAAAAACGCAAAATCAACCGGAGCGCTTTTGGAATGAACCATCATGATGCCCTGCGCAACTTTTGAAAACTTTCCCATCATCCCGACCAGGCTGATCGTCTCCATGCCAAGACGCTTGGCGTGCTGCAGGGTAAAGCCGACGAAATCGCCCATTTGAATGAACGCCTCTTCGCTCAGGTCAGGATACATGCACATCGCATACTTTTCGCTGCTGCCTCCCGTCGTCAGCACCACGTGCTTGCAACCGGACGCTTTCGCCACTTGCAGCGCCTGAATGACGCTGGCCTTGTAGGCTGCGGTGGAGAACGGTACGACGATGCCGCGCGTACCGAGGATGGAAATGCCGCCGACAATGCCGAGTCGGGCATTCAGCGTCTTTTTGGCGATTTCCTCCCCATCCGGTACGGAGATAACCACTTTAACGCCGCGCCGGATTTCGTGTTCTTCCAGCACCGCTTCGACCGCCTTCACGACCATGCGCCGCGGCACCGGGTTGATGGCCGCCTCGCCTACCTTGACGGGAAGTCCCGGCTTTGTCACACGCCCGACACCAACACCGCCGTCGAGCTCAATCCCTATGCCGTCCTTCCAGAAGGCGGCGGCAACGATTTTCGCTTTGTGGGTCGCGTCCGGGTCATCGCCCGCATCCTTGATGGTGGCGCATTGCGCCATATCCCGCGTAAATTCGCATTCAATCAGTTCGAACGTATGCGCAAAACCGGCCGGCAGCCAAACCTCCGCTTCGTGAACGGACTGTTGGCTGATCAGCATGGTGACCGCTCCTTTAGCGGCGGCTGTCGCGCAGGCGCCGGTCGTAAATCCGTGCTTCATCGGTTTAGACTCTTGTTCCTCTTGCCAATCGCTCACTTCGCCACCTCTTTAGTTGCGTTTGTCCGCAAGCAGAGACAGTGCATTGACCGCGGCTACCACGATGGTGCTGCCACCCTTGCGCCCGATATTCGTGATGAACGGCACATCGAGCCTGCGCAGCTCATCCTTGGATTCTGCCGCCGACACAAAACCGACAGGCATCCCGATGATGAGACTCGGTTTGGCGAGTCCCTCCTTTACCATCCGGATGAGCTCAAGCAGCGCAGTCGGCGCATTGCCGATCGCATAGATGCCCCCTTCGGCTTCGCGAGCCGCCTTGCGCATCGAAATGATAGCCCGGGTCGTATTCAGACGTTTTGCTTCTTCGACCACATCCGGATCGGAGATGTAGACATGCACGCCGCCGCCATATTTTCGTATCCGATCCTTGCTGATGCCCACCTGCACCATTTGCACATCCGCCACAATCTTCTCGCCGCTGCGGATAGAAGCAATGCCTGCTTCAATCGCTTTCGGATGAAAGACAAGGCTGCGGCCGAGCTCGAAATCCGCCGACGCGTGGATAACCCTTTGCACCACCGGGTACTGTTCCTCCGTAAAAGGATGCGGGCCCAACTCATCGGTAATGATTTGAAAGCTTTTGTCCTCGATTTCCTGAGGCTGAGTGGTGAGCGGTTTAAAGTCCGTTTTAAAATCCATGGTGAACCCTCCTTTGCATTCGAACAAATTTCTACTGAACCAGTATCTTTCCTAATTCTTTCAAAATATCCTCATAAGCGCTGAAAACAGTACCGAACTCGATTTCCGGACGAGAGATCAATATCACATCAATGCCCATGTTCAGCGCCGTTTCAACCTTTTCGTCGACGGCCCCTGTCTTGCCGCTTTCTTTTGAAACCATGACCGTTGTCCCGTACTGGCGGTAAAGCGCTTCGTTCATCTCGCGTGTAAACGGGCCCTGCATGGCGATAATATTTTTTTGCTCGATGCCGAGCTCCTCGCACTTTTCCATGTTGTCGCGCCGAGGCAGCATCCGCGCAACAAGCCGGATATCCGCATCGCCGATCAAATGCTTGGCGAAAATGTGCAGCGTTTTGCTTCCTGTCGTCAGCATCACGGAGCCTTTGCGCCGTTTCGCCTCCAATGCCGCTTCCTCATAACCGGACACAACCGTTAGACGGGAGTGATTCCCATAGATCACAGAAGCGCGTTCAAATCGGATGTAGGGAATCCCGGTCCCTCGGGCCGCTTGCATCGCATTCCTGTGCGCTTCTTCGGCGAACGGGTGACTGGCGTCGACAACCGCCCGAAATCCACCGTTCTGCAGCAACGCTTTCATCTCTCCCTCAGTCAAACGTCCGACGCGAACAGGCAGTCCTTCGTCCTGCAAGCTTTTGGCCGCGCTGTCGGAAACTACCGAGCAAAGCGTTTCGAAACCGCAAGCCTTTATGCTGATGGCCAGATCTCTGGCATCGCTGGTTCCGCAGAGCATGAAAATTATTGGCTTCTCCTCCCTCCATGATGTCCGTGATGGTGGTCATGATGACGGTCGTGTTCGTGATGATGGTGATGTTCATGGTGATGATCATGATGGTGAATGTGTTCGTGATCGTGATGGTGGTGATGCTCATGGAGCGCTGCTGCTTCCATCCGATACTGGCACATGTCGCAATTCATAAAAGCCCGTCCTTCAACCGCTTCGCCGACACGATCGAGCAGAAGCTCGACAAGCTGCGGATGGAAACCGAAATAGTCTCCCAAGACAATCTGTATATCCGGGTGAATCGAGGCAAATTCAGCCGTCATCCGCTCAATTCGTTTGATCAATATACCGGTAAACAAAAAATAAGGGAGCACATAGATGGTTTTCGCCCCAAGCCGCATACACCGTTCTAGCCCTTCCTCAAAGGAGGGCTCGGTAACGCCGATAAAGCAGCTTTCGACCCATTTGACAGGCACTTGCTCCCAAAACAAACGGGACATTTTATAAAAATCGCTGTTCGCATCCCCGTCGCTGCTTCCCCGTCCCAGCAGCAAAACCGCCGTATCCGGTTGACGCGCTCCTTCTACAAGCGAAGTGGAAAATCCAGCTTCAGCAAGGCGGCTTTTCAGAATGTCCATCACCTTCTGATGAATGCCGATCGGCCGCCCATAAACGAAATGTACGTGCGGATACTGGAGTCTAGCCTGATCAACGGCGGCGGGAATGTGCAGCTTTGCATGACCGGCAGCAAACAAAATAATAGGAACAAGCACGACTCTAGTCGCCCCTAGCTCCACACAACGGTCAATTCCCTGCTCGATAGTCGGTTCGGCAAATTCCAAAAAGGACGTCTCTATCACAAACTGAGGCGCCGTCCGTCGCACCAATTCGGCAAATTCCAGCAACTCCAGATTACCCTCCGGATCACGGCTGCCGTGACCCACCAACAAGATCACTTCCATAATGGCATTCTCCTCTTCATTAACTTCCGCATACGCCGTCCACGGCGATCTGCGGAGCATGCTCCCGATGTTGAAAACCAGCCACGCTGCCGACCCGTTTGAAAAATTTATGGAACCTTTCATTCGGGTGAGCTTGTTCAGCATACTGGCGGAAAATCCGTTCCACCGTCGGCACGATCTGTTCGGCGGGAATGCCTTCAGCCACAAGTTGGGCCGGATGCGCATTGCGGCCGGTTTTTTTTCCGCCAAGGAATAAATCATACGCTCCCTTTCGGAAAATGATCCCGACGTCTTCCAATGCCGCTCCGTAGCACGCCATCGCGCAGCCGTTCAATCCGACCATAAATTCCTTCGGTGTTTTCAGCCCTCCCATCCGCAGATTCAACTGCTCGGCTACCGGAATCGCCTCACCCTTTTCCAAATTGCAAAAGTCGCACGCCTTAATTTGGACCACATCGCCAATCGGAAATACCAGCAATTTCTCGGATTTCAGCCGGGACACAATTTCCGACGGTTCGTCTGTCGGCACGCGTAAAATGATCTGGTGATGCGGCGTATATTCCATCTCGCCCGATTCTCCCGCCAGTTCCGCCAGCGCAGTCATTTGTCGAGCGCTGAATTTTTTGCTGGCAATCCCTGGCGCTACACCCACTTCAAAGATAGAGATTTGCATTTTTTGCGCGGGCACTTGATCGCCTGAAATGTAGCCGCCAGATATGATGCCTTTGGTCTCCAGCGTGCGCAAAGCTTCAAGCGCCAGGGCAGCTGGGTTCAGTTCAAAAGCATCTGTCTGTTGCGGCAGGGTGTTTTCAGGAGAAATCACCGCATTGAGCGACCACGGCTCGGCTTCCACTTGAAGCCGTTCGTGCAGCTCCAACTGCTGCTCTAACGCATCCAGCGTATATTTCCGCTGATAACCGCGAGGTGTGACCATCTTGCCATGATAAACAAAAGTCGCGGAATTTCCGATGATGACCGTCGTCAGCATGCCGATATCGTGGTCCAGCATACGCCCAAGCGTCGTTAAAACAACCTGCTCGCGATCGCGATATGCGCTTTTGACCAGTCCCACCGGTGTCTCCGGCGAGCGGTAATTCAACAAAATGCGCTGCGTCTCGACGATTTGCCGGGTGCGCCTTCCGCTCCTAGGGTTATAAAGGGCGATAACAAAATCACCCGATGCAGCCGCTTCGACGCGACGCGCGATCACATCCCACGGCGTCAGATGATCGCTCAAGCTGATCGTACACGCGTCGTGCATTACCGGCGCTCCTAGCAGCGACGCGCAGGAATTAATTGCGGAAATCCCCGGGATGACTTCAATTTCCACTCCTGTTTCCGGATCCCACTGCTTCTCGATCAACACTTCGTATACAAGACCGGCCATCCCGTATACGCCTGAATCCCCGCTGGAAATGACAGCCACCTTTTTGCCTTTTTCCGCTTGACGCACCGCTTCCTGGGCACGGCTCACCTCTTCCGTCATCCCTGTACGGACAACTTCCTGATTCGTTAACAATCCGCGGATCAGATCAACGTATGTATTGTAACCGATCACGACCTCGCTTTCTTCGATTGCTTGCCTTGCCCGCTCCGTTATGTGTTCAAAAGCCCCGGGCCCGAATCCGATAACGAGCAGCTTGCCTTTTGCTTCTCTCATATTGCCACCTCCAAGCAATTATTTCCTTCCCCACTCCTCGGTGAAAATCAATTCCTCCAAAGCCAGCCTACTTCTCCAACCCGCCGTTTCCAGAATGGGCCGTTCGGGAAAATGCTCGGTATACCCGATAGACAAGAGAGCAACGGGTTCGATATGCGGCGGAATGCCCAATATGTGGCGAACATCTTGTTTTTTATAAAAGCTGACCCACCCGACCGCCAAGCCTTCCGCCCTTGCCGCAAGCCATAAATTTTGTATCGCGCAGGCAACGGAAGCGAGGTCCGTTTCGGGTATCGAATTGCGTCCAAGAACGTGCAGGCCGCCGCGTGTAGGGTCCAGCGTCACGCAGAGGGTAATCGGCGCTTCCGTAAGCGCTTCAATTTTCAGCTTTGCGAACTTCTCCGCCTGTTCTCCCTCGTAATGGATAAGCAGCGCACGACGTTCCTTGTCAGCCGCCTGTTTCAACCTAAGCTTGGTCAACTCCGAAGTAATTAAAATAAAATTCCACGGCTGCATGAAGCCAACCGACGGCGCATGATGAGCGGCACGCAGCAACCGCATGAGCAACTCGTCCGAGACAGGGTCAGATTTGAACGAGCGGATGTCTCGCCGCTGCTCGATAGCTTTGTAAACGCCCGCTTTCTCCGCCGCTGAGAAAGCATGGGTCGAAGCTGCTGCGAGAGCCGGATCGGCTAATTTTCTCGCTTCTGTTTTCTGATAAATAGAGGCTCGCGACTCAGCAAACGAAGGCATGCTGTATTCCTCCAGCTCCGGTGCGGGACCGGGAAGGCCAAGGTCGTCAAACGTGGCCATTTCATGCGCAATCCGGATCGCCGATTCAAGGACGGGAAAAGCCAGCGCCGCACCGGATCCTTCGCCAAGACGCATCCCAAGGTGAAGAATCGGCTGGAGGCCAAGCTCATCAAGTATAATCCGATGCGCAGGCTCAACGGATAAATGGGAGGCGATCATGTAATCGCGGCAGCGAGGCTCGATGCGGCACGCCGCCAGAGCGGCCGCTCCGGTAATGACACCATCGATCACAACAGCCAATCTGCGGGAAGCGGCGCCGAGAATAACGCCGACGAGCCCGGCGATTTCAAGTCCTCCCACTTTTGCGATGACATCGATCGCATCAATGGGGTTCGGGTGATTAACACGAATTGCCCGCTCAATCACTTCCATCTTGGCAACAAGCCCCGCATCATGGATGCCGGTTCCTTTGCCGGTCAACTCCGGAACGGGACGCCCTGTGAATACCGCTGTCATGGCACTGCTCGGCGTCGTATTGCCGATTCCCATTTCACCGAGTCCAATCGCGTTGAACCCCTCATCCGCAAGAGAAATCGCCATCTCGATGCCAATGCCGATCGCTTCCGCCGCCTCCTGTTTCGTCATGGCCGGACCTTTAGCAATATTGCCTGCACCGCTGCGTATCTTGCGTGCAATGATGCCTTGCGGTGTTTCCGACAAATAACTGCCGATGTCAACGACGCGGACCGCGGCCCCAATTTGCCGGGCCAACACATTGACAGCCGCCCCGCCTCGAACAAAATTGCCCATCATCAGGCCCGTGACTTCCGCAGGATATGCGCTGACGCCTTCCTCGGTCACGCCATGATCGCCGCACATGACGACGATCGCTTTCCGTTCAATTTTCAGAAGCGGCGATCCCTGTATGCCAGCCAGCTGAACTGCGATATCTTCAAGCTCTCCCAAACTGCCAAGCGGCTTGGTCAAATTGTTCAGGCGCATCCGCATCAGCCGCATTGCACTTATGTCGAGTCGTTCGATACGGTTTAACACTTTAAGCAATGTTTCCATAACTATGCTCCTTCCTTTCAAACAGACGATAAAACCGCAGTAAATTCCCTTTTCTTATTTACTTACTCCCGGTACTTTCCTTGGGCTTGAACTGACTCGCAAAGTGATTCTCTTGCTCCTATTCCGATAGAAAAAATTAAAAAAAAGCATTTCCAACATTGTGTCAGAAATGCTCATCCCTAAAAAAATAATTCAAATGACCTTATTTTAGAACAATAAAGTCATGTAGATGCAGGCTCTTCTGACACCACCTTAACCTCGTAGGGAACGGTGTCAACTAAATAAGCAGGTCTCCTGACTTAGAGCGTAAGTTTCAGCGTCTTCCCGGATATACTCCAGTGACTGTTGGCTGAAACCATGTCGATAGTGAATATCGAACTCATCACAGTGGCGGGTCCGTGCCGGCTTTTACCGGGCTTCCCTTTTCAACCGATTTCCCCTCAAATGAAAAAACGGTACCTATTTAGTCATATTCAGTTTTTAGTAAATATATCATTCTCAAAATGTTTTGTCCAATATTATTATTACTTCAAAAACACGCAAACAATACAATTTGCCAGTGGCGTCCCGAGGCTACTCCAAGCTTCCGTGGTCGGTTATTGATTGATTCTTAGAGCTATTGCAACTGAACGCATCAACCGATGTCCTTTTGTGATAAACGTCTAGTTTACAAATTTATTTTTTTATTTAATAATAACAAAAGTGCTGATTTTGAAAGCTAATTTGTGTGGGAGGAGCTTCATAAAGTGGCCCAACATTCTAGCATTCGTACGATAAGTTTAATTTCCGCTCTTGTTCTCATCTGGGGATTGTCATGGCCGGTTTATAAAATTGCCCTTCCTTATACACCACCATTGCTTTTCGCCGGACTTCGTACGCTTCTCGGAGGTATGGGATTGGCGCTCTTCTTATTGCATAGATGGAAAAAAATCCAGTTTAAAAAGAACTTGAGGATTTATATTGTTTCTGCATTTTTCAATGTTTTTTTGTTCTTCGGCTTTCAGACCGTTGGATTGAACTTTCTTCCCGGCGGATTATTTTCCGTAATCGTTTATTTTCAGCCGGTTCTTGTAGGCGTACTGGCCTGGCGGATTCTAGGCGAACCTATGTCATGGCAGAAGATCATCGGGCTTGTTTTTGGTTTTTTCGGAGTGATTGCGGTAGGCGCAGATGGAATTACGATGGAATTTTCATTCACCGGTATTATGCTTGCTCTGCTGACTTCTATCTCATGGGCAATCGGCATTATTTATTTCAAAAAAGAAGCTGGAAAAACTGACGCATTATGGCTTGTCGCGATTCAATTCATCATTGGCGGCACGATTCTAACGAGTATCGGTTTTGCAGTCGAATCCTGGTCGGAAATCGTCTGGAATGCGCAGTATATTACAGGCATGTTATTCGGATCTATCCTAGGCGTTTCAACTGCTTGGGTCATCTATTTTACACTGGTTCGCTCCGGTGAAGCAAGCAAGGTGGCAGCCAGCACCTTCATCGTCCCTCTTATTTCCGTATCGGGGAGTACGCTGTTTTTGAAAGAGCCTTTCAACCCCTTGCTTTTTTGGGGCTTGTTGTTAATCGTATTAAGTATTTATCTGGTTAACCGAAAAACGGCCACAACCGAATCGTATCATGCACGATCCGAATAATTTTTTTAATTCGTCTAAACCAATAATGCGTTGCTAATCTCTCTACCAGGTTCCTACGACCGGATTGCTTTGAAAAAATAGACAAGCAAGGACTGCCAAAAGTGTTTTTTTATATTCATTTATTTTTCTCTATCCTCCTGTAAAAACCTTGATCGTAAACCGATTCTCATATGAGATAAATCTAACACGTCACACCAATTCTTTAAAACACTACTTTTCTCCTCTTTTTTCGTCTAAATTCCCCTTTTCATGATCGAATGAGGGCCGCAATTTAGATATTTTTTCAAAAATGAGATAACCAAATGCAAAAAACCCTCAGTCCATAGACTGAGGGTTGAACTGTTCCACACTTTCGATACACCTATCTTACAATCGCTTTTCGAAAACCGGCGGGTTTTCCTCCGTCCGCCCTTATTCTGCCTTGCCGCGGGAGGACCAGATCACGACCGGAAGAAGCAGCAGCGATAGAAAGCCTCCGGCAAGTGTGAGTGTCGGATAACTGGAGTGAGCTACGACCATGCCGGACAGTGCGCCGCCCGATGCCCCCGACAAAGCGATCAGGACATCAACGGAGCCTTGCGTCTTCGCGCGCGTGGACGGAGTTGTTGCATCTACGATGAGCGCAGTGCCGCTGATCAGGCCAAAGTTCCAGCCAAGCCCAAGCAGGGCCAGCGCGATGATGAGCAGCGGCATGGAATCGGCGGGTGCTGCTGCGGCGAGAACGCCTGAAGCAAGCAATGTGGCGCCGGCAGCGATGGCCATTGAAACGCGTCCAACCTTATCCACAAGGATCCCCGTCACCAGAGACGGCAGATACATGGCGGCGACATGGATTCCGATAACCATTCCCACCTCGCTCAAGCCATGTCCATGATGCCTCATATGTACGGGCGTCATGGTCATAATGCCAACCATCACGATCTGAGTCAAGACCATGATGGTGGATCCAACAACGATACCTCGTTTGTTGACTGCCGTTGTATTGACATTTGTATTTGCGAGAGGATTCTCATGCTTCCTCTGCTCTTCTGCAAGTGCTTTGGCGACGATGAGCGGGTCTGGGCGAAGAAAAATCAGATGCACCAAACCGGCAAGGATGAAAGCCGCGGCTGCCAGAATGAACGGCCCCGCCAGAGCGGGGACTCCGATTGATCCGGCGAACCGGCCCATTACACTAACCAGATTTGGACCCGCGACTGCACCGAAGGTCGTTGAGACCATTGCGATACTGACTGCGGTTGCCCGTTGTTTGGAATTGGCCAAGTCTGTGCCTGCATAGCGCGCTTGTAAATTTGTAGCCGTTCCGGCCCCGTAGATGAGCAGAGAAGCAAAAAGCAGCAGAATATTGTGCGTCAGTGCCGAGATGATGACGCCGATCGCGCCGATCCCGCCGGTCAAGAATCCGGTCGCAAGCCCCGGACGGCGCCCAAAGCGCTGCGAGAGCCGCCCTACAAGCAGAGCTGTGACCGCAGAACCCAAAGTGAACAGCGCAGCCGGAACCCCTGCGAAACTATCCGTACCGAGCATATCTTGAGCAAGAAGCGCTCCGACGGTTATGCCCGCTGCGAGCCCCGCACCGCCGAAAATTTGTGAAATGACAACGATCAATAACGTCCGTCGATACAACCGTCGCTGCAATTCCGGGGCATCAATGTAATTTTGCAATCCAACCGGTTGTTTGACTAATGCTATTGAATCATCAGATTTATACGACATCACCAGGACACCTTTCCGAGGAACTGACTTTACATATTGTATTATTAATCTATTATTTTAACAAACTATTTTTGCTTAAATTTTTTCATTCCTGAACCAAACCTGTTTTAAAAGCATACCCGGCAAGCTGGACCCGGTTTTCCAAATGAAGCTTATGCAATATATTTTTCAAATGGTTTTTGACCGTGTGTTCGGATATCTCCAATTTCTCCGCAATTTCCCGATTGGATAAACCTTTTGCCACCCAACCGAGGATTTCCCGTTCCCTTCCTGTCAACAGGTTTTCATTGAATTTAGCAATTTCCTTCTGGGAAAATTCCTGAAGAATACGGTTTGCCAATTCCCGTGACACGGGCGCTTCGTCGACGGCTACCGCTTTTAAGTATTCATGCCATGCGGTCGGATTTAAATTTTTTATCAAATAGCCCTGAGCTCCTTTTTTCAGGGCCTCAAAAAGGTGCAAGCTGTCGTCTGAAACGGTGACCATCACTATTTTGATATTCGGATGCTTGTCTTTGATGATTTTGGTTGCCTCCAGCCCATTCATATGCGGCATGCTGATATCCATTAAAATAAGCTCGGGAATCCACTGTTCCGTTAGTTGTACCGCTTCTCTTCCATCCTTCGCTTCGGCAACGATCTGGAAAGTCGGATCGCTGCTCAGGATCGCCCGAATCCCTTCACGGGCATGCGCATGATCATCCGCTATCAGTACGCGAAAAGGTTGTGTCAATGCGGCCCCTCCTTTCGAATTTCCATTCTTGTCCGTCCGCTCTCCCGTTGCAAAACAAGGCGCCATCCCATTTCCTTCGCGCGATCCTTCAAAATTTTCAAACCATACCGATTTTCGTGCTGAAACGGGTCGCCCTCATAACCTTGTCCGTCATCCGAAATCTCGCAAACCCAGCCCTTTGGGAATTTCTCCGCATGAATCCATACTTGCGTCGCGTTCGCATGTTTTCGTATATTGAGCAGGGCTTCATGCACCGATGAATAAAGTTCCACCTTCTCTTTGGCTGATAGGTTTATATCCTCTAACTTCCAATCCACATGAACGCAAAGACCTGTATCCTGCACAAAATTCTGCACCATGTTGTTTAGGGAATCCGTCCAAGGCAGCTTGATCGGATTTGGCGGATATCGCAGGTTGTTAATCGCCTGCCGGACGTATTCGTTCACTTGATATACCGTTTTTTTCAACCCCTCATACGATGCCGTTCCCGTTCCCGATACGCTGTTTTTTTCCAACTGATCCATCTTGACAGACAATAAAAACAATGATTGCGCTATCCCGTCATGCAGCTCCCGCGCGATTTTTTCCCGTTCTTCCAGCACGGCTTGCGAAGCGCGCGCTTGATTCAATTCTTCCTGTACCTGTTCCATGATGGAAAACAACTTGGTCAAAAACGTCACGGTGACAAAAAATACAATGAGTGGAGCAAGCCAGTTCCCTGCTTCCATCGAAAGATAAGGCAGTAAATAATGGTGGCGAACGTATTCCCAGACACCTATGGTGACCGTTGGAGTCAATAAAATGAACCATTTCATTTGTTTGTAAGTCATTATTTCAACTCCCATTCATGGATCAATTCCCTCCAACACATTATAAATCAACCAGGCATGGCAAAATGACACAATGGTGTTACAAATGTGTCGATTTTGTAGAGCCGCAAAGGTGCCCCATGACTCGTTAGAGCTATATACAAGCAAAAGCGGGGAATGCTACCATTAAAAGTGGTACAAGGAGGGATAATCATGCACAAGTGGATTATGGTCACGTTGGTTTTTGGCGCCTTTACCTTGGGGCTTGGAGTTTTATTTGTCCAAGGAGCCTACCAACAACCGACGGCGCAAGAGCAGGCGAATGCCGAACCTGCGATGCCCCAGGTGACTTTGGATGCAAATGCGGCGAAAAACCTTTACGGACAATCCTGCATCGCTTGCCACGGAACCGATTTGCAAGGCGCAGTGGGGCCGAATCTGCAAAAAGTAGGTTCGAAGCTCAGCGGTCAGCAGCTTTATAAGACCATTCAAAATGGCCGTGCGAGCATGCCGGCTTTCAAAGGAACGTTAAAGGACGAGGAGATTGCGAATCTCGCTCTGTGGCTGGAAGGGCACAAGTAAAAAGCATGCAAATTGACTTAAAAGAGGCCGTCCCATTAACGGTTTTTCAACCGGTGGGCGGCCTCTTTTATTGTGGAGTTTGCCGGGCAGAGGCTTCGCGTCTGCCCGCAACTGCTATTTAACCGTATGAACCGTTCGCGGAGACTCGTCCATGTACGGGGCTAGGTACAATCCACGAACCTCGCCACGAATCCAGCCCATGAGTCCCATAATGACCAGCAGCAGGGCCAGCGATGAAACAAACAGGCGTTTGCTTTCATGTCTGATGAGTTGCAACAGCATTGCGATCCAGATAACGGCAAGAATCGCCGCGGTGACCAACAATGCGCTGTGGAACAAAGAGCCTCCCAGAAAACTTGATCTTACCTGCGAGTCCAGGCTCAACAGCAAAATCGGTCCGGCTAACAGCTGCAGCAGCGCAAACAGAAAAGCCGACTTTTTGCCGAAATTTTTCATCTCTGTATATACGGGATCGGAGTGTTTGAGTGATTTTTTTCGTCCCCACCAATACATGTACATGCCCATGACCGTGAAGCTCGCCGACATGAAATGAAAGTATTTTTGCCAAATCGTCGGATAGTAGAACAGCGAATGGAAAAAGCCTCGCGAGCCTTCCCACATTTGCGGGTTCAGCATCGAGGTGGCATTCGAGATGAACACGAGCGGCAGAAACAGCAGAATGCCCGTGCCGGCAATTCCAAAGGAAAGATGAACCGCTTTTCTATGGCTCCATTTCTCCCACGTGAACTTGTATACGTAAAGCAGCAGAAAGGCGATGATCAGCAGCGGAATGAGAGCCAGCCACATTTTCCCTATTAAGATTGTGGAAGGGTAAAAATACTGCGTATAGATTGTGCTGATGACCAAGAGCGGCGCGACTCCCAGCACGACGGCAATGCTTTTGTGGATCGTCACTTGCGTTGCAATTTGATAGGCCAACCGATCGATGACGGGGTCTTTCTTTCGGATTGCTTTCACTTCGTTCCATACGGTGTAAACGGCGCCGGCGACCACAATATTCACAAAAATAAGATGCGCGATCAACGCGATCACGATAAGTACATTGAAAAAAGGGATGCTTCCGGGAATCGCAAGCTCAAGATCGTTAGGCACTGGTGAATTTACCAGCGGATATATGACTGAATGCACAATACGTCCCTCCAATTCGTTGATCTTATTTAGAACCGACAGCTTGGGTATTGGCACCGTTCGCTTCAAGAACCATTTTGTGCAGGTAAGCGGCCAATGCCTCCACTTCCTTCTCGTTGCCGGCGAACGGAGCCATCGTTGGCCGGACCTCATGCAGATGCGGAATGAATCGCGCGATCGCCTCCTCGCTCCAGCCGTTTATCCTAACGGTCATGGCACGGTTGCCGCGAACCCCGTCGATGGTGTGGCATTGGATGCACTGCATCCGGAACAATTCTTCACCGGCCTGAATTTTGTTTTCCTCCGTGACTTCTTTTACCTTTGAGAATTTGGAATTCGCCAGCGCGCCCTCTTTTTTATACAGTTCGACTCGATCTTTAAGTACGCCGTTGGCGTACATATAATTGTAAATGACATACGGCTTGCGAATATTTTCACGAATGATCTCAAACTCGGCAATGAGCGTCAAGGAGAATAGTCCTGTAAACATCGCCAGCGCAATCGGAAACTTGGGCTTGCCGTCAAGCAGCATCGCTCCCAGAACAAGAATCAGCAGCAGTCCCAATACATTGATAAAAAGAAACATGAAGCTGCTCATCCCCGTTGCCCATACGACGAGCGTTTGCGCTTGATCGGGCAAGCTCTTCAGATACCAGAATCCAAATATAAACATCATCGGCACCGACAGCACAAGCCATTTTCCAAGCATTTTCAAAACCAGATGACGGTCTTTGGATTCTTTCACAAACCAGCCGACCAACGGGGTCATTACGGCCACAGCCAGCGTAATAGCGGCAAACGTGCGGAAAATGGTGGACGGAAGCCAGGTCGGATTGAAGAACGCATCCCAGAACGAAAGCGTTTTTACCCAGTTGCCCGGATTGATTTGCGCGGCCAGTATGCCCGTAATGATCACCATGGTTAACCAGGACATTACGCAAAGCGCTATTCCGGTGCGCAGGTGAAGCTTCTTCTTCTCCCCGCTCCATTGATCCCACATATAAAAATAAATCAAAAGAAGGACGACTTCGCTTACAAAGATAATCCATTCGGTAAACCAGGCCCAGTGAAAAATACGCAGCAGCGATCCGATGGCCGTCGGTTCGATGACCATGGTCGCAAACCAGATTCCTACCCCTGTCATCGCTCCGACTGTTGTCGTAATGATTAAAATCCATTTGCTTAATCTTCGGGCATACCGATCCAATACTTCACTGTTTTGTTTGATCGCCATGTATTCGATGGAAACCATCAAGATTGAACCACCGATAGCTGCTGCGTGGTTGATGAAGACATGCACCACTGCCATCAGGCCGATCAAATTTCCATTTCCCAACCAACCGAAATCAATTGTGGGAAAATCCATATTGATCTCTCCTCTCTCTACAAAATGTGCATAACCAAAGATAATTATAAGGAGGAGAGATTCGGTCGAATATGACTCGAATGGGCTACATTTATGTCGGTTGTTTGAAGAAAGATTGAAAGATGTACAAAAAAACCATGTCCCGACGAGGAACATGGTTTTTGCCGATAATTACGGCCTCTCGTAAGTCACATAAGTGCCGGCGATGAAATCGTGAATCGCGCGTTCGTCTTTGTGCAATCCCACCATAAAGGCGCTGACAATGAGCGCAACGCCCAAAGTGACAATATATATTAGCGAACCTACGAGAAAACGCATCAGCATGGTTCCAATACCGACCTTTTCCCCATTCACCTTGACGATCCGAATTCCGACGCCTCTGGAAACAACCGGTTAACGGCCCGCGGGGACAGCGGCAATACTTATTTGTGCCTGTCTCGCTGACATAATTGGCGTTCGAATCGAATAGGGTTCACATTCCAATGCTTTTCGTATTTCTCGCGAATCGCAGAGGATGAAATGTAGCCTATTGAATCAGCCCCGTGTTCCGAGCGAATTTCACTTAACCCGGCTCCGTTTCCTTCACAAAATCTATCATTTTGCTCAATGTGGAAGGTTCGATTCCCGTTTGCATGAATCAACACATCCTTGGGACAATGTCCATAGGAGTTTTCTCATGCGTTGTGAAATATTATGTTAAACGGGAAGCTGGGCATTCCGATAGAGTCAGGTTGAAATCCTTAATGAACAGTAAAAAGACAACCCTGCGGGAAACCGCAAGGTTGTCTTCACCTCAAACCGGGTACACCCCATGCTTGCGATCGGTAAACCTCGTATATTTGGACATATAGGCGTCGAATCGGTGCAGCAATTCTTCCCGCAAGTCGTTTGGCTGGACGATTCCGTCGATCACCATTTCCGATGCGAGGCGGTAAATGTCAATGTCCTTCTTGTATTCTTCGCGTTTCTGTTGAATGAAGTGCGGACGTTCCTCTTGAGGGAGCTCGGCAATTTTATTGGCATATACCGCATTGACCGCAGCTTCCGGACCCATGACGGCAATTTGCGCCGCAGGCAGCGCCAGGCAGCAATCCGGCTCGAATGCCGGACCGGCCATCGCATAAAGTCCGGCACCGTAAGCTTTCCTGACGATAACGGAAATTTTCGGCACGGTCGCTTCCGACATCGCGGAAATCATCTTCGCTCCGTGACGGATGATACCGGCTCTTTCCACTTTCGTTCCGATCATAAAACCGGGAATGTCGGCGAGAAACAATAGCGGAATATGAAATGCATCGCACAAATTGATAAATCGGGCCGCTTTGTCCGCCGAATCATGGAACAACACGCCTCCCTTCACCCGCGGTTGGTTGGCTACGATGCCGACCGGTTTGCCTTCCAATCGGGCGAGCCCGGTCACGAGCTCGGGGGCAAACAGCTCTTTGATTTCAAAGAAAGAGTCTTGATCGACGATTCGCTCGATCAGCTCAAGCATATCGAACGGCGTATTCTGGTTCCGTGGAAGAATTTCTTCCAGTGTTTTCTCCGCCTTTCTCGGCGGTTTTGCCGGTGCGGCTGGCGGTTTTTCCCCATAGTACGACGGGAAATAGGCAATATACTGTCTGGCTTTTTCAATAGCTTCTTGTTCGGTTTTGACCAGCACGTCCCCGCACCCGGAAACCGAACAATGCATGAGGGAGCCGCCCATTTCTTCCAATGTCACTTTCTCGCCGATGACCATTTCCGCCATGCGCGGCGATCCCAAATACATAGATGCGTTTCCCTCAACCATCATCACAATGTCGCAAAACGCGGGAATGTAAGCTCCTCCCGCAGCCGAAGGTCCGAACAATAAGCAGACTTGAGGCACTTTCCCCGACAGCTTCACTTGATTGTAAAAAATGCGTCCGGCGCCGCGGCGTCCGGGAAACATCTCGACTTGATCGGTGATTCTGGCTCCTGCGGAATCGACTAAATAAAACATCGGGATCCTCAGCTTTTCCGCCGTCTCCTGAATCCGGATGATTTTCTCCACAGTACGGGCCCCCCAGGAGCCCGCTTTCACGGTGGAATCGTTGGCCATCACGCATACCGGTTGTCCGTTGATTTTGCCGATTCCCGTCACTACACCGTCGGCGGGCAGTCCGTCTGCGAGACAATTGGCGAAAAACGCGTCCTCGATATTCAATCCTTCATCAAATAAAAGCTTCAGCCGATCCCTGACAAACAGCTTTCCGATTTGTCCGTTTTTTTCATGATATTTCAGTTCACCGCCTTGTCGGATCTGTTCGGAAATCTGCCGGAAACGTGATTCTGTCATCATACCTCCCCTTTCCCTAACTTGGATATATTCCTCTCCTGCTGCGGGATTCGCTCCGGCGGCTATTCCAATTCGATCAATACATCGCCGTCGTTGACGAAGTCCCCTTCGCTTACCTTCAATTCTTTTACGATCCCGTCATGCTTGCTGGCGACATTGATCTCCATCTTCATGGATTCAAGGATGATGACATCCTGGTTTGCTTTCACCGAATCCCCTCGTGCGACAAGCACTTGCCAGACGGTCCCCGCCATATTCGATAAGATTTGCTTCATTCTATCTGCTCCCTTTTCAAATTATATTAATTCAAAAGCTTCTCTGGCTTTTTCGCGCAATTTGAACTTCTGGATTTTGCCCGAGGCCGTCATCGGATACTCCCGAACAAAGGCAATGTACTTGGGGATTTTGTGGCGGGAAATTTTCCCTTTGCAATATTCACGAAGCTCTTCCGCTGTCAAGGAAGCGCCGTCCTTGAGAATAATCCAGGCGCTCACCTCCTCGCCGTACTTGATGTCGGGAACACCGACGACCTGAACATCGAGAATTTGCGGATGCTGATACAAAAATTCTTCGATCTCTCGAGGGTAGATGTTTTCACCTCCGCGAATGATCATATCTTTCAATCTTCCGGTAATTTTAAAGTAGCCGTTTTCGTCCACGACAGCCAAATCGCCCGTATGCAGCCATCCGTCCTCGTCGATCGCTTCCGCGGTTGCTTTCGGATCGTTATAGTAGCCTTTCATCACATGGTATCCGCGCGTGCACAATTCTCCTTGCTCTCCCGGCGGCAACTCAAGTCCGCTGACCGGGTCAACAATTTTGGCCTCGACATTCGGAAGCACCCGTCCGACGGTGGACACGCGGAGCTCGATCGGATCGTCGGTTCTCGTTTGGGTGATGACCGGAGAAGATTCCGTCTGCCCGTAAGCGATCGTGATTTCGTCGGCTCCCATCTTGTTGACGACGCCCTTCATCACTTCGATCGGACAATTCGAGCCCGCCATAATTCCCGTGCGCAAGGATGATAGATCATACTGCTCGAAATTCGGGTGATTCAGTTCCGCGATAAACATGGTCGGCACACCGTGCAAGGCGGTGCACTTTTTATCCTGTACCGTTTTCAAGACCAGCTCGGGGTTGAATTCCTGCACTGGAACCATCGTCGCGCCGACGGTTACGCACGCCAACGTGCCGAGCACGCAGCCGAAGCAATGAAAGAACGGTACCGGTATGCACATCCGGTCGGCCTCGGTTAATTTCATGCAATGGGCAATGTTATAGGCATTGTTCACCAGATTGTTGTGGGTCAGCATCACGCCCTTGGGAAATCCGGTCGTTCCCGACGTATATTGCATATTGATGACATCGTCGGGTTCCAGCTCCCTCATTCTTTGGTTAAGCTCCTCTTCACTGGTGCTGTCTTTCATTGCAAGCAGCTCGGACCAGGTCATCATCCCGGAAAAAGCTCTGTCTCCCAGAATGATGACATTTTTCAATTTCGGCAGCTTTTCCGATTGCAAATTGCCCGGAACTGAAGCTTTTAATTCAGGGATAATCTCATATAACGTGTCGACGTATGAATGATCGCGAAACGATTCAATCAAAACCAACGTGGTAGAATCGGATTGCTTTAGTAAATATTCAAGCTCGGCCGCACGGTAGCTCGTATTGACGGTGACCAGCACCGCGCCCATCTTTCCCGTTGCAAATTGGAGGGTCAGCCATTCGGGCGTATTCGTCGACCAAACGGCAATGTTCTCCCCGCGCTTTACTCCCAAGCCCATCAAGCTTCTTGCCGTATCGCGGCAAACTTGATCGAATTCGCGATAAGAATAGCGCAGCCCGCGATCCGCGTAAACGACAGCTTCATGATCGGGGCGCTCCTTTGCATTTTGCTCCAGCAGATCACCTACTGTAATTGAAAGCGTTTGCATAACGGTCATATAAATCCCCCTCATTGAATAGCGAAGAGTTTCAGATCGGACTCTGTCCCTCATATTTCCAGTATACAATAAGAATGAGTTCGAATAGTCCAAAAAAAGTGGGACTGGAGCCGTGATCCGTCAATTTTTTAGCAGCCGAGCTGGCGGGCAATCACCAATTTTTGAATTTCCGAGGTCCCCTCGCCGATCTCCATTAGTTTGGCGTCGCGCATATAGCGCTCCACCTGGTATTCCCGCATATAACCGTATCCTCCATGGATTTGAATCGCTTCGTCGCATACCCGCATTCCCATTTCGGAAGCAAACAATTTGGCGATTGCCGCTTCCCGGGTAAACGGCTTTTTCCGATCCTTTAACCATGCCGCTTTCAGCACTTGGTTTCTGGCCAACTCGATTTCCATCGCCATTTCCGCCAGCTTGAATTGAATCGCTTGAAACTTGGAGATCGACGTGCCAAATTGCGTGCGCTCTTTGGCATACTGCAGCGCTTTTTCCATGGCGGCTTGGGCAATTCCTACAGACAGCGCGGCAATGGAAATTCTCCCTCCGTCAAGCGTGTATAAGAATTGGCTGAAGCCTTTTTTCGGATCGCCGAGCAAATTTTCTTTGGGGACACGAACTCGATCCAGCACAATTTCGCATGTATTGGAACCGCGGACCCCCATTTTGTCATGGATCGTCTTCACCGTTATCCCCGGTGTGTCCGATGGCACGATGATAGCGGAAATGATATTTTTGCCCTTATTATCCGTCCCGGTTACCGCGGTGACGATGATCGATTTGGCGAAGGCGGCGTTCGTGATAAAGGTCTTCTCGCCGACAATGACAAATTCGTCTCCGTCAAGATCAGCTTTCGTGCGGGTTCCCCCTGCGTCCGAGCCCGCGCCCGGTTCCGTCAGACCAAACGCTCCCAAGGCTTGACCCGAAGCCAAAGGAACCAAAAACCGGCGTTTTTGCTCTTCCGTTCCGAAATAGTCGATAGGGCTTGCCCCCAGCGACACGGCCGCAGCATAGCTGAGACCCGTGCTCCCGCAGGCTTTGCCGATTTCCTCCACCGCGATTGCATAGGAGATTGTATCGCCGCCGGCGCCGCCGTATTGCTCCGAAAACGGGATGCCCAACAGGCCCAATTCTCCCATTCTCTTCAACGTATCAAGCGGAAATTCACCCGTGCGGTCAATCTCTTCGGCCTTAGGCGCGACTTCTCGGCTGGCAAAATCGCTCACCATGTCTTTGATCATTTGCTGATCTTTGGTCAATTCAAAATTCACGTTTGCAACCTCCTTTTTTGGCAGTACGGCATGACCGGCCGATTTTCCCTTCCGTTTTATACCATTTATACGTCCAAGTAACCATGCTGAGAACTGAAAGCCTACTGATATCAAACAGCGGCCCCTAAAATCGTCATCGGTATACATGAGACATCCCGTTGATTTCAGATCCATTATGCAAAAAGCCAGATCCCAACAATGGAACTGGCTCGGGTATTCTGGCACGTTTTGGCGACGTGGGAATCGACGTCGTGGCGGACCCCGATCAAAGGATATGATTAGCCGGGTTTTATCTGGATTTCACACGTTCCAACCGATTTTCCATCCCATAAAAGCTCGATCCTGTCACCCTGCTGCAATTTGCCGATTCCTTCGGGAGTTCCCGTATAAATCAGATCGCCTGAGCCGAGACCGTAGTTCTGGCCGATAAAATCAACGAGCCTTTGCAGCGGGAAAATCATGCTCTTCACATTTCCGACCTGCAGGTTCTCCCTGTTTTTCAGCAATCTGAAATCGCTGCGTTCGACCTCTTTCCCGGAAAATTCAAGAAACCGTCCTGCTGTGCAAGAGCTTTTGAAGCCTTTTGCGGGCAGCCCCAAGGCTGTCCTTTTTTCTTTACCTCGTTCAGCTATTCCGATAAGTGAAGTCGATGCCTACCGTAAATTGATCAACCAGATCCTCAACGGTTATCCCCTGCTCGTACGTCTTGCCGATATGCAGCACAAGCTCCGCTTCACAGCTGATTTCTCCATGCTCGCCGGACAGGACAAGCATGTTCCCGTTCATCGGCTCTTAGGGCATGGGTCGGTTTCATGAAAATAATCGGTTTTCCGTCAGCGCGTTTTTCATTTCTTGGGCAAATGACGCATAATTTCGTCCGACGCAATAAATATTTCGAATATCCGGATATGAAGATGCTCTCATTAAGACTTTACACCTCCCGCCGAATCACTTTTTCATCCCGCGCTTGCCGTAATGCTTGGCGATTTGCGCCAACGAGCGGACCATGACGCCTTTGCCGCCCTTCGGCGACAGTTCGTCCTTATCGCCCCACGCGGTGCCCGCGATGTCCAGATGTATCCACGGAATGTCCTCCACAAACGCTTCAAGAAAAAGCGCCGCGGTTATGCTGCCTGCGGGCCGCCCCCCCGTATTTTTCAAATCGGCGATGCCGCTTTTGATCTGCTCCTTGTATTCATCGAACAACGGCAACTGCCACACTTTTTCTCCGGCTTTTTTCGAGCATCTCATAAAATCTGCAAGAAATGCGTCATCATTGGTCATTGCAGCGGTTGCCGCATGGCCGAGAGCCACCACAACGGCTCCGGTCAACGTCGCCACGTCAATGATCCTCGACGCTCCAAGCCGGATGGCATAGGAAATCGCGTCGGATAAAGCCACTCTTCCCTCAGCATCCGTATTCAAGACTTCGATGGTTTTTCCGCTCATCGTTTTGATCACATCGCCCGGTTTGTAGGCTTTGCCCGAGGGAAGATTCTCGGCGGCGGGAATCACGGCCAGCACGTTGACTTTCGGTTTCAATTTGCCGATCGCCTCCATCGCGCCGAGGACAGCCGCAGCGCCGCCCATATCCATTTTCATCTCATCCATATTAGCGCCGGGTTTAATGGAGATTCCGCCCGAATCGAACGTAATACCTTTTCCGACAAAACCCAGCACGTCTTCCCAATGCTCTTTTCCTTTATATTTGATGACGATCATTTTGGGAGGTTGCTCGCTTCCTTGAGCAACGGCCAAGAGCCCGCCCATCCCCAGCTTTTCCATCTCGTTTCTGTCCAGTATTTCATATTCCATGCCGTGCCTTTTGGCGATTTCAACCGCTTTGTCCGCCATCAGCGCCGGTGTCATCAGATTTCCCGGGGTATTGATCAAATCTCTGGCCAAATTCGTTGCTTCCGCGTACGCTGTTCCGCTCTCGATTCCATAAACCAGCTCATCGGACGGCTTATTGTAAAGGAACTGAATCGATTCGATTTCATGCTTTTCTTCCTTTTTTGAGCTGTAGCCGGCAAATTGATAGGAAGCCAGATAGGCCCCTTCGGCAAAAGAATGCGTGACATGATGCTCGTGAATAATCGGATGGCCGAGTCCGAAAAGCTCCGTTACGATTTTTTTCGCTTTTGTTTTCGCGGCACTTCTTACCGTAACCGCCGCGATTTCCCGCAAACGGTTCGAATCAAACCGCTCGGTTTCACCCAGACCGATAATCAACAGACGTTTCGCCGTCATTCTGCCATATGTATGCAAAAGGGTCGTTTCTTTAAAGGCTCCGGTAATTTCGCCCAGATGTATCAGCTCCGTTATTGCGCCATCCAGCATGCGGTCCGCTTCCGCCAACATGCCCTCTGGTTTGGTGATTTCTTTAAAACAGCCCAGAACGAGTAAATCGGCTTTAACTTCGGCTAACCCTGTATCGGTAAATTGGATTTTCATTACGATTTCCTCTTTTCTGCATGAAAGTTAAATCCGTAAGGTTGAAATGGAATTACTTTTAATTTCTATTTTTAGAATACCATAAACCGGTCGGAAACCGAAAATATCTCTGGAGAGTTATCGATTCATCGATTTCTCAGACTTTCGATTGCTTGATTTTTTGCTTGCGTTTCAACCGAATCTTCCAATTGGCTCAATTGCGAATCCCCGTATTTTCGCTTTAGAGCCCATAGGATAAGCTGGTCTGCAATGGCCGGGTTTTTGGGGAGAAGGGGGCCGTGTATATATGTTCCGATGAAATGCTGGCGGCGAAAACCTTCCGTGCCGTCCCTTCCGTTGTTCCCATACCCATGGATAACCACTCCAAGCGGCTGCCCCTGATGGTATGTCCGTCCGGAGTGGTTCTCAAAACCGATCACGCTGCCAAATTCCTTGGATTCGATCATCAGATCGCCGACAAGCCGCTGCTTCTCGGCTTTCGTATAATAATCGAACACTTGAATGCCCTGAATTTGTGTTCCGTTCAAGGTCTCATAGTATTGTCCCAGCAGTTGATAGCCTCCGCAAATCGCCAAGCCCGCCGCTCCATCTTCAAGTACCGCTTTAATATTTTCACGGATACGGACTAATTGCTGGCTGAGCAGGCGCTGCTCCCGGTCTCCGCCCCCTCCCCAAAATAACAGGTCTGCATCCGACAGGGTCAGGTGATCGATGCGGGTCACTTCCTTGATATGCAATTGAATATCCCGCCATTCGCAGCGCTTGAACAGCACCTGCAGGTTTCCGCGGTCACCATATAAATTCAGATGGTTTGGAAAGAAATTATACAATGTGAGCTGTTTCATGTAGGTTGTACCTTTTCCCCTAAGTCATGCTTTGTTATTTCCAGCGCAGAGTATGTTGGCAATACATAAGTCTGAAGCGGATGCTCAAGAATGTAATTAATCGCATTATGGATCCTGGAGATGTCCTTTATTTTATTTGAATCGATGCCGGCGTATTTCAGCCTCAGCGCCAATTCGGAAGATCGGCTGCCCGCGCAGACAATCTTTTCGACAGCCTTCTGATTAAATACCTCGAAATCCACATCCCAAATCCAAGAAATATCTTCTCCGTCCGCCACAAAATCATTGAGTATGATCAGCAGCTGTTTTCGGGCCGGGTCTGCCATGATTTCATTGATGATCACATTTGTGCCGGAAGGGTTTTTATTCAAATTTAAAATATAGGGCAAGCCGCGATGAATAAAGGTTTCCATGCGCCCGTTTTGCGGTGCGTATCGGGTTAAGGCCTGCTGAACATGCTCCATGCTGACCCCGCATTCCAAAGCGGCCGCTGCTGCAGCCAGGACATTATATGCATTAAAGCTTCCTATTAAAGCGGAGGTCAAAGGCAGCCCGTTCATTTGGAAGGATAAGGTCGGCCGCGCTTGAATCGAACCTGCTTCATACTTCGGCGTTCTTCTGGAAAAACCGCATGAACAGGCATAATCCCCAAGCTGTCCGAAATGAATATGCCGATATTTCATTTCTTCTCCGCATTGCGGGCAGAATATGGACTCGCCAAGCGCAAACTGGCCAAAAACGGAATTCTCAGTTTCGCTCCTCATGCCAAAATAAATTGTGTGCTTGTTCAAACCCTCAAATTGCCCTACCAGCGGATCATCCGTATTCAGGATAAGCCGGGTCTGGGCAGGACGTATGGCGGCCATCATGTTCTGAATCAGCACATCAATTTCGCCGTATCGGTCAAGCTGATCGCGAAAGAAATTAATGATGACAATATGGCTTGGAGCAAGCTGCTTCATGACCGCCGGCAAGCTTCCTTCATCCACTTCGAAAACAGCGCAATCCCCGTTCAGGGTTCCGCGCCAGTTTGCCTCTTTCACCACACTCGCGGTGATCCCGGTCAACATATTCGCTCCTTCACGATTATGAATGACCGAGCGGCCGGATTGCTTCAGCATGCTTGCCAGCAAGTTGGAAGTTGTCGTTTTGCCGTTCGTCCCGGTAACAAAGACAACGGTTTTTAATTTTTGGCTCAGCCGCTTCAGAATGAGCGGATAAATCCTTAAAGCCACAACTCCGCTTATCGTTGTACCCTGACGGCCCAGGAGGCGGCTGAAGAAATAAGCAATTTTAGCTGTAACAAGGGCTAACCATAGACGCAGCATCACAACTCCCCATTTCTATCCTGAAAATGATTGATCTTAATGCCCACTTTTTTGGAGCTGCAGGTATTGGAGATAGTCCGCAACCAAGGCATACCCTTCCTCACCGGTCAGTTTGTGATTGTCCCTCAGCCTCAGTCGCAGGCTTGGGTCGACTTCGCCGGCATGGACAGCTTCTTGCCATGGATTCGAAATTGTCTTTAAGCCCGAGAAGCGCTCTTCAATTTCAATCGCCTGGTCGCGGGTTATCGTTTGTGATGTTGAAGTTTGCATTGCAGCAGACCATAGATCAAGATGCCGAGCTAAACGATAGTATGTATCGGGATGATATTTCAGGACAACCTCAGCCAATAATTTTTCAAAGGTTTTCGCTTTCATGATCTTGGGAAAGTCTAAATGATCGCTGTAATCCGTGGAAATGACGCCATAAGGAAGCAGCGTGAGTATCGCTTTTAAATACCATGCCCTTTCATAGGGGTAATTCATTCGAAAATGATATAAAAGTGCCCCTTGCTTCTGCAGCTGTCTTTGCAGCAATTCAACGTTATTGACGTTTTTTGACAAACTTGGGAAGCTTTCACTTAAAGTGATCGACATTGCCGCCGCCGCCCCTGCCGCTTCACCGCACACCATCCCGGTCGGCACGACCCGGGCGCTTCCGGCAGCTTGGGACGTGAATCCGCTCGAACGGCCTACAACCAACAAATTGTTTGCTTTAAGAGGAATTAACGATCGAAACGGAATCGCGTATTGTTTGGGCTGAACGACCACATGCCCTGTTTCTCCAGGTGCAGTTGCCTGCATATCCACCGCGTAAGAAGCAATACCGATACTATCCCATTGATCTTTATTTTTCCATAAATCTGTGATCGGCAATTGATACAGCGACCGGATATGCCGCGTCTCCCGAATATATAATTCCTGCGGATAACCGGCAATTTGCACATGCTCGAACCCTGGGAACTGCTTGCGCAGGAACTTTAAGAAGCTCTGGGTCTCTCTTTCCCCCCTAATTATGGCCTCCGCTTTGGAATGGTCGTCTAAACCATTGACGCCAAATAGTTGCAATGCATTGATATAGACACTTTGGTCCTTCATACGGGCGATATTGAGCCCCCGAACCATAGTGTTCGCTTGTTGGGGATGATAGCTTCGTAAAATACCGCTGAAGCCATATGCATAAGTGCTTCTTACAATAGCGCGGCCAAATTTATGTGATTTGGCAGTATGCCGAATACCGTCCCAATTGACGTGTGAAAAATGCATCATCATGGTGACAGCCATAAATCTTCCAGGAGTCCCCATATCCGCTTGACCCAAGAAATAAGGAACGCCGGACATCACAGACAAGTCCGCGTCGGGTGTGGCATCAATAAAGCGTTTAGCTTGAAAGGTTTCATCCCTTCCCGCATGGCGAACGACAACTGATTCCAGCATGTCTCCCTGTTTGATCGCTTTTATAATTTTGGAATTGAGGAGAAGCGTAATATTCGGTTCGCGTTGAATTAATTGCCGGAAGGCTTGCTCGGCATCATGGATTTCAAATACCTGTCCTCCCCCAACCATTTGGTGCCATTCCCGAAAAATGCCTGCACTGGTATACACGCCATGTATATCTTTGGAAAGATCCAAGATGTTCATTTCTCCCAGTGTAAACAAACCTCCAAGACGGCTGTGGGGCTCGATCAGCAGCGTTGAAGCTCCGTTTCGGGCTGCTGATACCGCAGCGGCGATCCCCTCGGGATCCGCGCCGTAAACAATTATGTCATAGTTTGGCGTTCCCGCGTTGGCAACCGGGAACATGGAAAACTTCTTTAATGTACTTGGATGAATAACATCATGGATGATTTCAAAGGGCATGAGCACATATGTAATCAGAAGCGCGATAATTAGGCTTAATATCAAGGATTTTTTTTCATATTAAATCCCCCGCTCGTTATCGTCGAATCCATACACATTTACGACTGATACTCAATTATGAAGCGGGCTCCGCCCGTTGGAGAACGTTCGTAGCGGAGAACCGCCCCGATCGTCTCGGCTAGTTTATGGGATATGGCAAGCCCCAAACCGGTCTGGCCGTCAGATCCTTTATAATACCTCTGAAACATTCTTTCTTGAACGTCAAGGGGAACACCCGCGCCGTCGTCATCGACAACAATCATCCAACCGTCTGCCCGCTGCTGGACTGCAGCCACCTCTATTCTAACTTCGCTGTACGCATAGCGGATTGCATTTTGCAGCAGGTTCACCAGCATTTGAAATACCGATTCGCCGGATGTACGTACTTGAAGAGGATGCCCGGCAACCTGAAGGCCCACTCCTTTTTCGGCTGCTGCGGGAGCAAGCAACTCGACCGTTTGACGGACCATATCCAGCAGGTCGAACGACTGCTCCTTGCGTTCAAATCCGGACTCCTCCAAGCGGGTAAGCTGCATAAGCCGGTCAACCATGCGAACGAGCCGATACGACTCTTGGGTGATGATGGACAGACCCTTTTCCTGGGATACCACCTGTTCATTGATCGCATGGGCATAGCCTTGAATGGACATAAGCGGAGTGCGCAATTCGTGCGATACGTTCTGCAGGAATTCCATATGGTCCTTTTGATGCTTTTTGATCTTATCCGCCATTGCCTGAAAGGTTGCCATCAGCTCGTCAATTTCCGTTGTTCCCGCCTTGGGCAAGGAAACCCCATCCCGATAGGGCTCATACTTGCTGACGGTTTCCTTCAATTTGCGAATCGGCTGCGTGATCTGCCAAATCGACAGGAAACCAATCGCAAAAATAACAAGGCTGCTTACCACTAGAGAAGCAACAGCAATCTGAACGAGCTTGCCGAAGATCTGCAGCACCGAAGCTTCCGGGGTATAAAGCACAACTGTATACTGTCCCGCTTTCTGAAATACATACATCACTTGTTTGCCTACAAATTGCTTTATGCCATTCTCGTGCTCCAGTTGCAGCGGAGCATTCGCTCCGATCAGCGTGGAATCGCTGGCGGCCACAACTCGTCCAGTCGAGTCCTCGATATAAAAATCAGCGTTAAGTTTATGATTCTTGAAACGCAGCGGCAAATCCGATGCATCAAGCGCATTGACCTCTTCTTGTATGATATCCAGCGCTTTGTCCATTTGCAGCTGCAATTGATTCCTCGTCTGCTCAACGATCATTTGGTCGATGAATCGGGTAAACAGGGTTACCGTAATGGCTACTGAGCCGATCATTACCACGAATAGCGATAATAAAATACGGGTGCGCAGTGAGTGCATCATATGGATACCGTTGCCTTGTAGCCGAAGCCCCATACCGTTTCAATCGCAAATCCCGAGGGGACTTCGGCAATCTTCCGACGGAGCCGCTTGATCAATTCGTCGACCACGCGCACATCGCCAAAGAAATCATAGTCCCACACTTGCTGAATCAATTGCTCGCGGCTGTACGGGCGGTTCGGATGCTTGGCAAAATGCAGAAGCAGCTCATATTCGCGCGATGTCAAGGTCAATTCTTTCCCGCCCTGAACCTTGATCTGACGGTACTCTTCGTGGATCAGCAAATTTCCTGCTTTAATGAGCTTTTCGGAATGGGCTTCATCGGCCGAATGATCCTGTTCATTTTTTCTCCAGCCAACCAAACGGAGGATGGCGTTAACCCGTCCTACCAACTCCCGAGGGTGGAAGGGCTTTCCCAAAAAATCATTGCAGCCCAGCTCAAGCCCCATAATGCGATCCATGGCTTCGCCGCGCGCCGAAACCATGATGATGGGCATCTCACTGAAGCTTCGAATCATCGACAATAATTGGAATCCATTCACTCCCGGCATCATGATGTCCAAGATCAAACAGTCCGGCTTTTCCGATCGAATGCGTTCAATCAAGCCGTCCCCGGAAGCAAATTCCTCCACAGAATGACCGTCTTTTCGCAAATATTCGGAGATGAGTTGACGGATATTGGAATCATCATCTACGGTGAATATGCTGGCCATCCAACCACCATCCTTCTATCAGTTACATTAAAATTACTATTCCTGCTGATAAAAAGAAAGTAGGAAAATATTGCTTGAAAGGGCGCGCCCCACTTCCAATTGGATAGGGGCGTCGAACTATTATTAGCTTCATCCTAGCGATAACCCGTGAAGAATTTGCAAACCAATTATGAGAAAAGTATGAGACGTTTATATGATCTGGATTGCCATTTGCGGAGCGAATCCCTCTCCATGCAAAAAATCCCCTCACGGGGACTTGGCGGAATTATTGAAAGAAGGCTCAGCTCTCTTGATTCAAATTGCGCGTACGCGAGCTTAAACCTATTTGAATACCAAATAATACGATCGTACCGACAATCAGAATTGCAGACACAGCCGCGATCGTCGGATCAACCTGTGTCCGAAGATTTTCCCACATGACAACAGGAAGCGTTCGGGTTTTGGCGCCTGCAATAAAAATCGTGACGACGAGTTCGTCAAGCGAGGTGATGAATGCAAACAAGCTTCCGGACAGCACAGCTGGGCGAATCAAGGGTAATGTTATTTTGAAAAAGGCGCCGATTGGAGTTGAGCCTAAGCCCATGGCCGCTTGCTCCAAGTTGCGGTCAATCCCCTTCAAGCTCGCCGTTATGGTAACAAAGACGATTGGAATGGCCAATATCGAATGGGCCAGAATAAGCCCCGTCAGTGTATCGGTCAGCTTCAGCGGGGCAAAGGAATGATAAAGGGCAATCCCGACAATAATAATCGGAATGATCATGGGCGCAACCATCAAGGACATGAAAACCCGCTTACCCCAGAACCTCAGGCGTGTCGCCGCCGTTGCCGCCATCGTCCCGAGAACTGTAGAAATAACAGCCGTAAGGATTGCTACGAAAATACTCCTGCCTGCCCCTTCCACCCACTCCCGGTTTTCCAGAAAGCTTATGTACCATTTAGTCGATAATCCAGGCAAAGGAAACGAGAAAAAGCTGGCTGATGTGAACGATAGCGGAATCACAACCAATATCGGTGCAATTAATGCGATTAATATTAAACCTACAACGATTCTTAGCCACATGTCAGCTCATCTCCTTCAGAACGGAATGATTCCTAATGATAAAATAGGACAGGAAAAGCAGCAGCAGGGTTATTACAAACAATACAAGAGCCAAAGCGGAGGCCAGGTGCCAGTTCAGCGTCGTGCTTACATTATTCTGGATCAGCATCGAGATCATCATATTTTTCGATCCGCCGAGTATAGCCGGAGTTATGAAATAGCCAAGCCCCAAAATAAATACCAGCAGGGAACCGGAAAGCATACCGGGAAGGGAAAGCGGCAAAAAGATTTGCATAAACGCCTTACGGGGGCGAGCTCCCATTCCTTCGGCGGCTTGCACCAAACGTTGATCAATACCTTCCATTACGGAATAGAGACTGAGGACCATATAAGGCAGGAGGACATGCGTCATACCGATGATCACCCCGGCCGTATTATAAAGCAGCGGGATCGGTACATGGATCAGCCCGACAGTCATCAGCGTTTTATTGATGATGCCCTGTTCCTGCAGCAATACTGTCCATGCGAAGGTGCGAACCAGCAGACTGATCCAGAACGGAATCAGGACAGCAGTGAAAATGAAATTTTTCCAAGCTTTCGATTCAATTTTCACCATCAGATATGCAACCGGATACGCGATAAGCAGTGTAGTCAGCGTGACCAAAAAAGCGATTTTCAACGTTAGCCATAAAACCTGGAGATAGACCGGTTCGGCAAATAGATGGGCCAGATATTTCAAGGTAAAGCCGTTTGTATCAAAAATGCTGAGTTTGAACAAATCGATCATCGAAAAGAACATCAAAAACACAATGTAAGCTGACGGAATAATGAGCAAGAGCCATTGGAGTCCAGGTATTTTTGTCAGCTTGTTGAGGGAGACCCATGATACGGGTCTCCCGGCAGATTGTTGTTGGGTATCGATCATGGATCTCTCTCCTCAGTTATTTAAGCAACCACTGTTCAAAACGCTCATTGATGGTGTCAAAGTTTTCAACCCACCATTTGATGTTCACAACGATTTGATTTTTTGCTTTATCCGCGGATTGCCCCAAGTTTTCTTTTACTTTATCGGGTAACAAATCCAACGCTTTTTGATTGACAGGCGCATAGTCGATATTGGATGAAAAAGCGGCTTGCTGTTCCGGTGCGACGGCAAAGGCTATGAATTTCATGGCCAAGTCCTTATTCGGCGTCCCTTTCGGAATGACCCAAGAATCACCCATGATGAGCGCTTGGTTAAATTCGACTTCTTCCGGCGCACCCTCTTTTTTCGCGGTGGATATTCTTCCATTCCAAGCTTCCGCCAAAACGACTTCCCCGTTGGCCAACAACTGGGGGGGCTGGGCTCCGGCATTCCACCATACCTTGACATCTTTTTTGATCTTATCCAGACTGGCGAACGCCCGGTCAACATCCAACGGATACAGCTCCTCCGGCTTTACACCATCCGCGAGCAAAGCCGCTTCCAGTGTGCCTGTCGGATACTTCCACAGAGAACGGGGACCTGGAAATTTCTTTACATCCCAGAATTCCGTCCAGTTTTTGGGATGGCTTCCCGCAGGGAACTTGTCGGTGTTATACGCAATGGCGGTGGAGAAAAGCTCCGCACCGATTCCGTAATCATTCACGAGATCTTTTAATATGCCGTCCTTATTGATCACGCTGTAATCCAGCTTTTCCAAAAGGTTCTGGGCAGCGCCCCGGATCACAAAGTCGCTGTCCACATTGACCACGTCGACTCCCACATTTCCGCTTTGCACCATGGCCTTGAATTTCCCGTAGTCTGTCGGAGAAACCAGGGTGATCTTTACATGGTTCGCCTTTTCAAACGGCTCAAAGATAGCTTTTTTATGGGCTTCGCTGATTGCGCCGCCCCAATCCATAACAACTAACTCCTTGCTTACCCCCGCTGTCTGCGCAGCCGGCTTCACTTCATTGCTTCCTTGATCGCTTTGCGGATTGCTTGCTTGATTGCTTCCTCCGCAAGCGGTTAAGGATACGGCGAGTGCCATACCCATAAATGTCAGTGCGATTTTTTTCAACATCCGATTGCCTCCCCATATTTTTATAAGTTATGCTGTAGCTTCATCCGGAATCATGGAAGCATATTGGCTTTCCCAGCCAAGCAGAATCTCTTTTCCGCAGCTAACCGCATCCGATAGACGGCTTGGAACCCTCAAAGTGATTTCTTCACCGGTTTCCGTGCTTGTCTTTACTTTGACCGCATCCCCGACATAGACCAGGTTCCTTACTTTTGCTTTAATCCCATGCTGAAGGGGTGAGCCCGGTTCAAAGATTTGAATGTTTTCCGGGCGAACCGCGATCAATGCAGATTGTCGATGTCTCAGTTCCCCGCTGATATTTTCCAACCTGATACTTGTTATCTGCTCTCCAAGGATCTTCACCCGCGCTTGTCCGGCTTCGGTGCCGATATATTCAGCCTTAAGCAGATTGATTTCCCCAATAAACTCGGCGACAAAACGATTCTTTGGTTTGTTGTACAAATTCTCCGGGGTATCAATTTGCTCAATTCTCCCATGGTTCATGACACATATCCGGTCTGACATGGTAAGCGCCTCTTCCTGATCGTGAGTCACGCTGATTGTGGTGATCCCCACCTTTGCTTGAATGTGCTTGATTTCAATCTGCATTTGTTGGCGCAAATTCTTATCCAAGGCGCCCAAAGGCTCATCCAACAAGAGAAGCGGCGGATTGAACACGATTGCTCGAGCCAAGGCCACGCGCTGCTGCTGCCCTCCGCTCAGCTCTTTGGGAAAGCGGTAAGCGAAGTCGCTTAAGCGGACAAGCCTCAGGATATCTTCGACCTTTGTCTTAATTTCATGCCTCGGCAGCTTTCGCAGCTTCAACGGATAAGCCACGTTCTCATACACAGTCATGTGGGGGAATAGCGCATAATTTTGGAACATCATTCCGATTTCCCGCTCATAGGCTTTCTTTTTCGTAATATCTTGATTATTCAATAGAATCGAACCGCTGCTCAGTCCCTCAAAACCAGCAATCAATTTTAACAAGGAAGTTTTGCCTGAACCGCTTGGACCAAGGATCGTCAAAAATTCTCCTTTATGTACGGAAAGATTCACATCATCAACCGCTTTAAATTTTTTATAATACTTAGTTGCATTTTTGAGCTCCAGACTGTCTCCGACTGACAAATATAACCCTCCTTTGCTCGCGTCTCGCGATTTGTTAAATCTAAGATTTGATTACCGAATATCTATCAGTATACTTAAAAATAACAATATTGTCACCTTTAATGTAAGTTATAATAACATATTTACTGCTATGAGCAAATAATTTAACGTTTTTTTCATTTAATTGTTATTATTACAACTAAATTCAAGAAAAAAATACTAATTTTATAAATGCATTACGTATATGCGTAATGTTATTTTACATTAAATTGAAATAAATATTCTTTGATCAGAACAAATACAATGCATATGATATGGACATCGGCAAAATTATTTTCTGTTAATATTCATAATTGTGCTGCGATTATCCCATTCCGTGTTGAAGCTTTTTCAATGTTGAGCCTGCTTGATTTTCGATTCTTTCAAACAATTCTTGAACCGGGACCGTATCGTTGATTAAGCCGACCACTTGACCGGCCCATCCGAACCCTTCATCCTCTTTTCCTTCGCATGTAAACTTTTGATTGGACTCGCCTGAAATATAGTATTTTAATTCTTCATAACCGCCGCCGTTTTTTTCGATTTCAATGATCTTTTCCAAAAAGGGTGTATATACCACTCTCCCGGGACTCCCGATGGATCGTTTGATAATTCTCGTATCCGTTTCGGATGCTTCAAGAATCCGTTGGACATAACGTTCATGGGCATGAATACATTCGCTGGTTGCGATAAAGCGTGTTCCCATCTCGATTCCTTCCGCACCCAAGGCAAGCGCAGCCATCAGTCCGCGGCCGTCTCCGATTCCGCCGCTGGCAATGACCGGGATCGATACGGAATCCACGACACGGGGAACCAGCACCATCGTACCGGTATCGTCTTTCCCCAGATGGCCTCCACCCTCCTGGCCAACCGCGATCACCGCATCGGCTCCGAGCGACTCCGCTTTTTGCGCTTGTCTGACCGATGCGACCAAGACCAGCTTTTTGACCGGATAATCCTTCATGGCTTCAAATACAGGCTGAGGGTTGCCTCCGGTCACAGAGATCGTTTCGACGCCTTCCTCTAAAGCGACATGAAGCATTTCCTCAAAAGGTCTGCCGTAATTCCCAATGGCGAAATTCACGCCAAACGGACGGGAGGTCAGCTGCTTCGTCTTGATGATTTCATTTCTTAATTCCTGCTGGGAAGATAATGACATTGCCGTGATTTGCCCCAGACCGCCGGCATTGGAAACGGCTGCTGCAAGTTCCGCATAGGCCAAGTAGGCTAATCCGCCTTGAATAATGGGCAGGCGAATATTGAACAGTTCGGTAATTCTTGTATTCATTCACTTTCCCTCCTGTTTATATCCTATGCATTCATTCTAATAATTACGAATAGATTTGGGTAAAGATAATGTTTTCGACGAATAAAAGCCAACCGTTCAGCGGGTGGGTACAATGTTATGGAAGTTAATTAATTCAATTAATTATTCATTTTATAAAATAATGACCGGCAATCCGGCAACCAGCCCATAGATTACTTACCGGCAACCCATTTTAGTGCCTGCTTATACTCATCATAAAGCTCGCGAACCGCTTCAGCCACAGTTTGAACCTTCTTAACACCGCCCACGCCCTGACCGGCTGACCAGATATCTCTCCATGTTCTGACCTTAGTGTCAACCATTTTCGAGAAATCGACATTCTCTTTTTTGTGGAGCTGCTCCGGATCTATACCGGCACTGCGAATACTTGGAATCAGATAATTGGCATTCACGCCGCTGAAAGCATCGGTATAAATGAGGTCTTCCAGATTCGATTCGATCAGCATCTTTTTATAGGCATCACTAGCAAAACTCTCGGAGGCTGCAATAAAGCGCGTTCCCATACTGACAAGATCGGCACCCAGAACCTCAGCGGCCAAAATATCTTGTCCGTGCGTGATAGCGCCGGCCAAGATCGTGATGCCATCCCAAAATTCCCTGACTGCTCCGATAAAGGCAATTGGGTTGATCGTTCCGCCGTGTCCGCCCGCACCGCTGCTGACGAGAATTAAGCCATCAACCCCGGTATGAGCCGCCTTTTTGGCGTGAACAAGATTGCTCACATCGGAAAATACGAGCCCGCCGTACGCATGCACAATCTTCACAATGCGTTCAGGATTCCCCAGCGAAGTAATGACGATCGGCGGCTTATATTTCTTGACAAGCTGCATATCGGCTTCAAATCGCAGATTTGTCCGGTGAACGACCAAATTTACCGCCCAGGGAGCCACGCGTCGATTCGGGTCCTCAGCACGCGCCTTATTCAGTTCTTCCGTGATGTTTTTCATCCAGTCCTCTAAAATATCGGCAGAACGCGCATTCAATAGCGGAAATGAACCGATGATTCCCGCTTTGCAGCTTTCGATCACCATCTGTGGACTGGAAACGAGAAACATCGGCGCGGATATGACAGGCAGAACGATCAGATCGGCAATCTTTGATGGCAATTTTTTTTGCATATTTAGTAATGATCCCCTTTCTATTGAGTACGATCCTTCACTTTTAGAAATTCTCTGAAATTTGCCGAACTCCTTTTCGAGCACGCAGGTTAAAGAAACACTGGAGAGAGAATTCACTCCAACTCCAGTGCTGAATTAATGTACTGTGCGATTCCGGCAGTTCACTCAATAAACCGCTTACTTCTCAGCTCTAAAAATCACATTTTTTGTTTCCGGTCCCAAAGCAGCGCCGATTGTAGTGAGAAGGCCCCCCAACACGACGAGGACAACCGCTGTATATTGATAGGGCATCAGGTTTGACAGCCACAGCATAAAGAAAGAATAAAACGAGGGGATGATGACTGCCAGGCTGTAACCGAGGCCAAACCCGGATGCGCGGACGCTGGTGTGAAACCGCTCGTTGATATAGGTAGTAGCCAAGCCCCAGACCGAGATGCAAAGAATCTCCAGAATACCCGCCAGAAACAGCGCCTTTCCCGCATTATTGGTTACGGTAGAGAGCAGATACCAATACAAAAGGGATCCGACCACTGTAGTTAGAATTCCCATGCTGATCAGAAACGGGCGTCGTCCCATCTTTTGGCTGATAACACCTGCGGATAAATAGCCTAAAAAGAGAAACACGTTGATCACTAGGAAGCCATTGGTCACAACACTGCTGGGAATCTTCAAATAATTAATCAATAGTCCGGGCAGCGTGCTGACCGTCGAGTTCAGCGTAAACCAGAAACCGCTCATCAAGATGAAGACTTGCCAGAAATTCTTCGCGTTATCGCCTGTAAACAGCTCTTTCAACGGAGAACTCGCTTTTTTGCTTTCCAGCCACAATTCGGACTCTTGAACGGTACGGCTGAAATACCACACAAAGACGAATGCAATCAAGGCGCCAATGATAAACGGAATCCGCCATCCCCACTGGACGTAAGGGGAATTCAAGCCTCCGGCTATAGGGACGATGTTCAATACGAATGCGGTTACGAGAGAAATCGCCACATAGGCTGCCGGGAAGCCGCCCATGATCAGCGCGCCGTAAAACCCGCGTTTGCTTTGCGGACAGTATTCCATCGCGAGCGGACTGGCCGAAGTGTACTCCCCGCCCAGGAAGATCCCGTCCAGCAAGCGGAGAAACGTTAGCAGCACAAGTCCCCATATCCCGATCTGCTGATAGCCCGGCAGAAGTGCGATAAGCAGAGTTACAATCGCAAACCCGGTTACAGAAATTTGTGTGGTCCGTTTGCGTCCGATTTTGTCGGCGTAGTGTCCAAATATTGTTGCGCCTAATGGTCTGCCGATCAGCGATATTGCAAACACCACGAAGTAAATCGTCGTGCTGACCGTGCTGGGCATAGACTTCGGCTGAAAATATTGAATCGCCGGCCCCAGCGCCACGATCGGCAGGTAGACATCGAACATATCGACGAAGAATCCCAAGAACGCGGCCCATATACTTCTCTTTGCGTTTGTCGACAATGCTTCCGGATGTGACATAGAATTATCTCCTCCAAGATATGTTTTATTAAATTCTGATTATTAGACTCAATAAAGTTTTTCTTCTCTCATCCCTTTCCTATCCTCATCCGATTGCATCCCCTCCTTCCCGTTATCCCTGCCGATTCAGCGCGAACTGCTTTTAAATGCATCATTCGGTTTGCTCGTATACCGGTAAACCCTTCCGCAACCACTGTCTGATCAAAGACCGCTCCGCTTCTGAAAGCGGTTGCAAATGTGGCCATAGGCAGCGCACTGGCGTCAGCAATCGATGCGTAGTGATGACAGGCCATCTCCGGGCGCAATTGCGATCCAAAATCAAACACCGCCGAAGGAAACACCAGCAGACAGTCTGCTCCTTTCCTTTCGGCCATTTTCGCCAGCTCTGCCGCTTTCTTCGTGCCGTCTCGATAAATCCCGCAAATAACGGGTACCTTTCCCCGCACCTCGTCCAACGTGATGTTCAAGCTGCGTTGCTGTTCGGCCACGGTCAGCGTTGCCATCTCGGACGCATGCGCATTCGTCGTAATTCCGTTGACACCGCACGTATCCGCTAAATATCGAATGTGTCTGCGGTAATTGCGCTCTCGATCTCCAGCCGCTCATCGAACGCTATCAGATTAGCCGGAATGACACCCTTTAATGCAAGGTTGGATTTCACATTTGTCCCCCCTACCGCAAATTTGTTAAAACTTTACAACGGCGTTATCATTTCAACACAGTGCTAATATATGAGACAAAGATGCTGCATATGCCGTTCCGAATAGATGAATCGGTATCGGTCCCTCGGAGCACATAAATGGATCACAGATCACTTCAATCGCTTCTGCAGATTTCGGGCGATTACCATTCGCTGGATTTGGTTGGTACCGTCATAGATTTGCGTGATTTTGGCATCCCGCATCATTCGTTCCACTTGGTAATCCCGAATGTATCCGTACCCGCCCAGGATTTGAACGGCGGCATCCGTCACCCTGCCTGCCGCCTCCGAACAATAAGCTTTTGCCATCGACGCTTCCATCGTAAAATCCTTGACCCCCTCGTCAATCAGCTTAGCTGTCCGGTATAAGAGCAAACGCGCATTTGCAATTTCCGTGAACATATCGGCGAGCATGAATTGGATCGCTTGGAAATCGTAGATCGGTTTGCCGAACTGGCTTCTTTCCTGAGCGTATTGAAAGGCGATATCGAAAGCGCCCTGCGAAATGCCAAGCGCCTGTGCGGCTGTGCTGATCCGGGTATAATCACAGGCTTCCATGCAGATCTGAAAGCCTTCTCCCTCAGAGCCCAGCAAGTTTTCATCCGGTACTCTGCAGTTGTCGAAAATGAGCTCGGCCGTGCTAGAGCCGCGAACCCCCATTTTCTTTTCCACTTTTCCTACCTTGAAACCGGGTGTTCCCTTCTCTACCAAAAACGCGCTTATTCCTTTATGCCGCAATCCGAAATCCGTTTTTGCAAATACCGTTACGATGTCGGCTTTGTCGCCGGTCGTGATGAATACCTTATTGCCGTTCAAAATGTATTGATTGCCGTCTCTTACAGCGGCAGTGGACATTCCCGCCGCATCAGAGCCGGCATTCGGTTCGGTGATCGCAATCGAGCCCAGCATTTCGCCTGACGCCAGCTTTGGCAAATATTTTTTCTTTTGCTGCTCCGTGCCGGCCAGCAGCAATCCCAATGCCCCATGCATCTGCGTAAAAAATACAAGGGCGGTTGCCGCGCATCCCTTGGCGATTTCTTCAACTGCCACAACATAGCTCATTTGCGTGCCGCCTGCTCCCCCGTACTCTTCCGGTGTCAGAATGGAAAGCATGCCCAAATCGGACAGCGCTTTGAGCTGCTCCCAAGGAAAGCTCTCCTCTTCATCGAGCTGCTGCGCCAAAGGAGCAATTTGCTTTTTGACAACTGCCCTGACACTGTCCCGAATCATTTTTTCTTCCTCAGACAAAAGCCTTTCCCACAACTGCATATTTCCCCCTACTTCCCCTCGAAATTAGGACTCCGTTTTTCCAGAAAAGCCGCAAAACCTTCCCGTTTATCCAGACTGCCCGCCGCCAGCGCATCCAAGCTGGTCTCCAGAGCCAATGCATTGTCCATCGCTAAAGAACCACCGATGTCAACAGCCTCCAGGATCATGCGAATTGATACCGGACTGTTGGCGCAAATGCTCTCCGCCCATTGCCTGACCGTTTGATCAAGCAAGTCGACTGCTGCAACGGCATTTACGATGCCTGCCCGATAAGCTTCTTCGGCAGAAATCCTTTTCCCGGACAGCATGAGCTCCAACGCCTTTCCCTTCCCGATGATCCTCGGCAAACGCTGGGTTCCTCCATACCCGGGGATCATTCCCAACCGTGCTTCCGGAAGTCCGAACGATGCGGATTCCGAAGCAATTCGCAAGCTGCAGGCAAGGCTCAATTCGAATCCGCCCCCCACCGCAACTCCATTGACTGCGGCAATGGACGGTTTTCGGATAAGCTCCAGACGCCGAAACACCCGCTGGCCATGGGACAGAAACTCCTTCATTTCCAAAGCGCTCAGGTCAGCCAATTCCTTAATGTCGGCACCGGCGCAAAACGCTTTTTCCCCTGCCCCTGTCACGACCAATAATCGAATGGACGCATCATGCTCAAATTGGTCCAATACTTGATTGAATTCCGAAAGCAGCTGCCGGTTCAATGCATTAAGCGCTTTGGGCCGATTCAATACTACCGTCAAGACATACCCCTGCTGTTGGACAATCAGATGATCATAGCTCATCCTTTGGACCTCCCCTGTATGACTCCCGCGTCAAGCAAAACCGAAAGCTCGTTCTCGGACATCTGCAATTTCTGTATGAGCACTTCCTCGGTATGCTCTCCCAACAAAGGCGGAGGCAGGTAAAACTCGCTGCTCGAGCCTCCCAAACGCCATGGAACGCCGACGATTTTCACCGGGCCGGCGGCAGTGTGCTGAATTTCCCTGATCATGTCTCTAGCCAAAATCTGCGGATCCTTGACCACGTCTTCCAAATAATTGATCGGCGCGCAGGGAACCGAGTGCTCCGTCAATTTTTCCAGCCAATAGACGGCAGGCTTGCGGAGCATTTGCTGCTCGATCAATGCGAGCAATTGCAATCGATGCTGCCTGCGTAAGGCATTCGATTGAAATCGTTCGTCCTCGGCCAATTCGGGCAGATCAATCGCCAGGCAAAAACGCCTGAAGATCGAATCGGTTCCGGTTGCCACGATGATGTCCTCGTCGGAAGTCCGCACCGCTTGATACACAACCAGAACCGAATCGGTTCCGCCGCTTGGGCGGGGCTCCGCTCCGTCCGCCAAATAGCTGGTGATCCGGGGAGCCATCAAAGCCAAATCGACATCCAGCAGGGAAGTATCGATCAACTCCCCCTTGCCTGTTTTTTCTTTTTTCAACAAGGAAGATGCAATGCAAAAAGCCGCAATAAAGCCGGTCACGATATCCGAAACGGCTGTTCCCACACGCTGCGGCCGCCCGTTTGATTCCCCCGTTACGCTCATGAGGCCGGACGTCGCTTGAGCGATCAAATCATATCCGGGCCGATTCCTGTAAGGACCCGTCAGTCCAAATCCCGAAAGAGCACAATAAATAATGCCTGAATTCACTTTGTTGATATCTTCATAGGCGAGCCCGGAACGATCCAGCTTATCAGGCTTCAAATTTTCTATAAAAACATCCGATTTTTCGACAAGCTGATACAGAATCTTTTTGCCTTTCGGATCAAACACATCGAGGGAAACGCTTTTTTTATTCCGGTTTGCGCTCAAGAACCAAGCAGATTCGCCGTTTATAAAAGGAGGGCCCCATTGGCGGCAATCGTCCCCCTCCTTGGTTTTTTCCACTTTGATCACTTCCGCCCCCATATCGGCCAACAGCATGGAGCAATAAGGTCCGGCATAGGAAGTTGTAATATCAACGACAGTGATTCCCGACAAAGGTCGCAGTTGCATATAAGCCTCCTTTTTCCTCTGAACTCTGGAACGTCTTCTATTTTCGGTACTGGTCAAAATCCGGCTTGCGCTTTTCAATAAATGCGTCGGTTCCCTCTTTGAACTGCTCGGATTCCCAAACAAACTCAAGCAATGCCCCGCCGTGCATCAGCGAAGAGTAAAGCGCATCCGATTCGTAGTTGAGCGAGAGCTTTGCCAATTGGATCGATTGCGGGGCCATCTCCAAAATTCCGCGTGCCCATTGTTCCGCTTCCTCCAGCAGCTCATCGTGAGGAACGACCTTATTCACCAGACCCATCGCTTTTGCTTCCTCTGCCGGATACTGTTTGCACAGCATGACGATCTCCCGGGCCAATTTTTCACCGACAATCCGCGGCAAGAGCTGAGTTCCTCCCCATAGCGGACATCCCCCGATTTTGGGCCCGCCCTGTCCGAAGACGGCTTTATCGGAAGCAATCGTCATATCGCAGAACATTTGGAGTTCATTGCCGCCTCCGATACAAAATCCGTTCACAGCAGCGATGATCGGTTGGGGGATTCTTCGCATCAGCATCGCCAGTTCCACCAATTTGTGATTCCATTCACGGCCGCTGGCACGATCCAAGCTGCGCAGCACTTTGATGTCGCCGCCGCAGCAAAACGCCTTGCCTGTTCCTGTAACGATGACGGAGCCGATGCTTTTGTTCTTAGACACGTCTGAAAAAGCGTCAATCAATTCATCGACCGTCTCCCGGCGGAAAACATTCATCACTTCCGGCCTGTTCAATGTGATTACGGCAAACCCGTCTTTTTTCTCAAAAATAATGTCGGTAAAATGGTTCATTGCTCATCACCCCGACCCTGCAATTTATTTTTAATCGCGTTGCGCAGCACATACTTTTGGACCTTCCCGCTGATGGTTCTCGGGAGTTCTTTGACAATCTCCAAACGTTCGGGAAGCTTTTGTTTGGCAATTTTCTTTGCCGACAGGTAGTCAATCATTTCTTCGAATGTGACGGATTCCCCATCCTTGAGCACCAAATAGGCGCATGCCCGTTCTCCAAGCCGTTCGTCCGGCATCCCGACAATCGCGACATCCCGCACTTTATCCCACTCATACAGCAAATTTTCAATTTCAGCGACCGGGATGTTCTCCCCGCCGCGGATAATAATGTCTTTTGTCCGGCCTGTTATGGAAATAAAGCCGTTTTCATCCATGACCGCACGATCCCCGGTATCGAACCATCCGTCGGCATCAAAATGTTTTTCCGTAAAATCCGGGCGTTTGTAATATCCGACAAATACACCCGCGCCCTTGATTTTTAAATCGCCCTCTTCGTTAGGGAAAGCTTCATGGCCATGTTCGCCGACAATTCGGATTTCAGCGCCCGGTATTCGTCTGCCGTCTGTCTGCAAAGCATGCTTCGGATCCTCCGGCGCCACGGCGATGGCAATCCCGTATTCAGTCATTCCCCATGCCGGAACAATTTTGCAGTCCAATTGCGCCGCCGCTGTCTCAACCAGCTTTCGCGGAATCGGGGCGCCAGGAATCGAGATAAATTTTAAGGAAGGCATTGGCGTGCTCCCCGCTTTATTGTGCAAGTCCTGCAAAAAAGGGACTGCTGCGATCATCATGCTTACATTCTCTTGATTGATGATCTGAGCCGCAGCTTCCGCTTTCCATATGTCCAAATAAACGGCGGTTCCCTGCAGATAGGTGGTTAACACTGCCCCCCACAGGAAGCCGGTTTGATGCCCTACCGGCGATACAATTAAATTGCATACATGCCCGTCAAGCTTTTCAAAGGCCGCATAGTTGCGGATCGTTGCGTCGAGCGTATTATGCGTGTGCATCACACCCTTCGGCTCTCCTGTAGTTCCGGAGGTAAATCCAAGCTGGGCAATCTCATTCGGGTTTACATACGGGAGCTCTTGAACACTTCCGCCGGTTGATACAATTTTCTCAAAGGGGACAAACCGCTCGTCTCCATCCGGGCAGCGGCCTGCCACAATGACTTTCTGAAGATCAGGCAGCTCGTTCCAAATCTCTTTGACCATCTCGATATAATCGAATTTGCGAAATTCGTCTGGGATTACGAACACTTTGGACTGCGACCGTTGAAGGATAAACCGGACCTCATTGGCCCTGTAAATATGGGTAAGTCCGTTGAAGACAGCGCCGATCTTATTGATTGCGAAAAAAAGCACCGGAAACTCAAAATAATTCGGCAGCTGAACGGAAACGACATCGCTAGGCTGCACGCCCAGCGCCAATAATCCTTTGGCGCATTGATCGGCCTTTTCATAAAGCTCCGCATAGGTGAGCACATCCACCCGGCTTCGTTCCATCGAATGAGCGGCCACTGCCGTTTTATTCGGATGATGATTGCGGGCGTTCTCCAGATGGTCGAACAATCTTGTATTGCTCCACAAGCCTTTCCCGACATACTCATTAATCATTTGTTCAGTTAAACGCGAGCCTTCCGGGTGCATAAATCTACCTCCTTAATGAACCGTTTCCCCGCCGTCGATCACGATCGCCTGACCGGTCATGAAATCGGATGCGGCTGACGCCAGGTAAACCGCCAACGGTCCCAATTCCTTCGGATCGCCTACCCGGCGCAGGGGAATGCGCTTTAAAATCTTGCTGCGAACAGCCTCATCAGCCAATATATGTTCGTTCATCGAAGTTGCAAAATATCCCGGGCATATGGCGTTTACACGAATTCCATACCTTGCCCATTCAACCGCCAGGCTGCGGGTAAATTGAATGACCCCGCCTTTGCTGGTTCCGTATGCAACCAACCGAGGCGTTCCGATTAGGCCGTCCATCGATGCGATGTTGATGATTTTTCCGCTCCCTTGCCTGATCATGATTTCTCCCAGCAAGCGGGTACAGCGCATCACGCCCGTTAGATTGGTAGTTATGATGTCATCCATTTCCGCATCGGTCAACTCCAAAAAATTGCGATCAATGACAATGCCTGCATTATTGACCAAAACGTCCAAGCGGCCGAACTTTTCCTCAACATACCGCTTCAACGCTTCCAAGTCAGAAATCTGTTTCATATCGCACTGCATGCCTTCCGCGGCAATGCCGCGTTCCGATAAAAACTTGCAGGATTCCTCGAGCGTTTGTTGGGACCGGCCCGTGATGATAACGGCTGCCCCTTGCTTGCCGAGCGCCTCCGCTATCGCTTGCCCCAGACCGCGTGTTCCGCCGGTAATCAAAGCCGTTTTTCCGGCTAAATCAAAAACTTCAAGCACCCTCTCGCCCCCTTGGCCGGTTATGCTCCGCCCGAATAATTTTCTCGAGCTTCTGCAGCCGGTCGTTCCCCCCAAGCAATTCCAATTCCCTGATCCCCAGCGGGTCAACCATTTCCCTCAGGATCTGAAGCTGATGGTCTGATGGCGGGTCAACCCGATCGATCCCTTTCGCGCTTAGATCAAAGGAGAAACCGGTGTTTTTCCGGATGCTGTCGACCGTTTCTTCATGAAAAATAGCTTCCAGAACTGCGCTTCCCACCCCATCCGCAAAGCTGAAGACGCACCGGTCCGTAATTAATTTTTGCGGCCCCCTCTCCCGTCTGCCCATCAGATGCAATTCATGGGCGCGTTCGCCGTAACCGACGCTGCTGCAAAAATCCAGCTGCTCCACCAAGGTTTGCAGGGAATGCCGCGTTACGTAAAGGTAGAAGTTTGGGTTAAAGGCAGCGACATCCGTGATTCCTCCGGTGCCTGGCAATCTGATCGCCGGTTTCTCATAATTTCCGATCACGACATTGTTACAGTTTCCGTATCGATCCACCTGCGCCGGACGGATAAACTCTTTTACCTTCAGCGAGGGAACGATATCGCAGTGCATCTCGGTCATCTTGACTCTTTTTAAGCTGCTGTTGACCGTCAAATGCTCCAAATGCGTGATCGATAAACGATCCGTGTGCTCGGAAATGGTGTTGCCGACGGTATACATAAATTGTACGCCGGGCGCATGCGTCTCCTTGGCAAGCAAAAAAGCGCTGAATACAAGCGGGGTTCCCATCCCCTGCACGACAAAATCTTCCGGTTCGATCAGGCTAGACATATAACAGACCAATTGTTCGTCCTTCGTAAAAGCCGTCATGCCGCACCCCCTTCAGATTAAATTTGCGAAAAATGTTTTTTTTCTGCGGTCAAGCTCGAATGCGTAGGCGTCAAACGAGCCTTCCTTCATCGTCTTCAAATAGTGAATCAATTCAAGCCCGTCCAAAGGGTATTGCGGATGGCAGGAAGCGGGCCAGGCTCCCCCTTGAGCCTCGACGACCGCATCCACGGATGAACCGATAATATCGACCTGACCGTGGACGCTGACAAGACTTCCTTTGGGAACGATTTTTTCAGCGGTCACAATCGTGTACCCGGCAAGCTGCGCCAGCTCGGCGTCAATGCATAAATTCGCTCCCAATACCGCGTTGCCGGCTTCATCCGCTTCCAGAGCATGAATCAATGCAACCTCCGGCTTTAAAGCGGGAATCGCCGGATAGATTTCGCCCGTATACGGACACCGGATAGTTTCGATATCCTTTCGAACCTTTAAAATATCGCTCCCCATCAGCGTTCTGCCCGGCATAAAGCCGACCCCCTGCGCAGCTGCCCGGATGCCGAGCCCGATGGTTGTTTCCGTTTCTTCAATGATTTTCAGCGAACCTGTTTCTGCGGCTTTGCGGTAGGACGGCGGAAGCCCAAAGACTTCCAGGCTGAAAAAAGAAGTCCTGACATTTGAGACTAAGCCGGAACCTATCAATAGATCGGTTTCATAGCCCAGGGTCCAACCCAGAATGGAAAGGTTACGCTTCCTCTGTTTGATGATTTCAAGAATCAATGCGGTCGGCCGCCTGTAGATCAGCATGCCTCCAACCGCCACTGTCTGTCCGTCCTGAATCGGCTTCACAGCTTGCTCAAGCGTCCGCAGTTTTGTGCTCATACCGATTTGCCCTTATCTTCATTTGAGCTTGAATAATCGTAAAACCCTCTGCCTGTTTTTTTTCCGTGAAAACCCGCATTAACCATCTTTTTCACCAACGGCGGAGGGGCGTATTTGGTTTCATGAAGCTCCTGATAAAGCGAAGACGCTGTATCGAGATATTCGTTCAATCCGACCGTATCGGCCAATTTCAAAGGACCCATAGGGTAGCCCAACCCCAATTCAACTGCCGTATCAAGGTCCTCTCCGCTAGCCAATCCGTCGTCATAGGCTTGAATGGCATGGTTCATATAGGGGACAAACAGCCGGTTCACCAGAAGTCCGGGCACGTCCTTGCAGCGGATCGGCACTTGGCCGACAGCCTTCATAAACTCATAAACTTGCAGATAAGCGGTGTCGCAGCATTGCAGCGATTGGACCACCTCTACCAGATTGTCGCGGTTCGACTGCAGGACGAAATGCAGTCCGACCAACCGTTCCGGATTCCGCAGCGGTGAAGCGAGCTCTGTAACAGATAATGATGGTGAAACGGATGCCGTCAAAAGTGTTTGTGATGGCAGTGCTTCTTCGAGCAGTTGCAAGACCCGGATTTTGTCCGGGCGCTGATCCGAAACCGCTTCCAAAACGAACTGGCAATCTCTCAGAATCGACAGCTCAGAGGCATCCGGAGCGGAAGCTTCGATCCATACCGCACGAATTCCGGAATCCTGAATTTTCCGGTAAACCATTGCTGCCAATTTGCCGCTGCCGACGATTCCAGCTTGACGAATTTCCATGCATTTTCTCCCCCTTCTTCGCAAAATTACACAGTGCCGAACATGCCGGAACTCTTGTATTCGTAAAATCCTTTGCCGGTTTTTTTGCCGAGTTGGCCGGCGTCGATCATTTTTTTTACCAGCGGCGGAGGAGCAAACCGCTTATCCTTCAACTCCTTGTAAAGGCTCATCGAGACTGCGTAATGAATGTCCAAACCGACATTATCCAACAGCTCAAATGTCCCCATCGGATAGCCCAAACCGTGCTTCAACGCCAAATCAATATCCTCGACGGTTGCGATCCCCTGCTCCAGAGCCCGAATGCAATCATTTTCGAAGGGCACCAGCAACAGATTCAAAATAAATCCGGGAGTATCCTTGGTGGTTACCGCCGTTTTCTTTAGATGCCGGCTGAAGTTCAAAGCTTTGCTGTATGTATCTTCACTTGTTTTCAAGCCGTAGGAAATCTCCACCAGTTTCATCAATGGAGCCGGATTGCAGAAATGAATCCCGATCACCCGATCTTCCCTCCCGCATCCGGAAGCGATAGAGGTAATCGATAACGTCGAGGTATTGCTGACAAAAATGGCGTTGGCGCCGCAAATTTCATTTAACTGGCGGAAGATCCGGTTTTTCAGGATGACGTCTTCAAAGACCGCTTCTACAACCACCTCGCAGTCAGCAAGGTCATGAATATCGGTTGTCGCTTGCAGCCGATTTAAGCATTCGGCTTTTTCCGAAGATGTTATTTTTCCCCTCTTTACACTTCCGTCCAAAAAAGCGGAGATCCGGTTCACTCCGTTCTGCAGATTTTCCGGGAATGCTTCATAAACGACGGTGCTCAACCCCGTCTGCAGCATACAAATTGCAATTCCCGCACCCATTGTTCCGCAGCCGACAACGCCGGCTTTTTTAAAATCCATCTCTTCTCCCCCTGCCTATGTAATTATGTTGTGCTAAGAACCGAATAATCTTGAGGATAATTCCTTGGTCAAATTGACCAGAATGTACCCGTACTCATGCAGTTGAGCCTCAGTAACAAGCGAGCTGAATCCAATGCAGGACATCGTCATTGATGTTTTATTGGAGCTGTCCAATACCGGTGCTGCCACGCCAAATAGATTCAGGTAATGCTCTTCCATGCTGATGGCATATCCGCGTTCCCGGACAAGCTGAAGCTCTTTAAGCAGCTGGTCCTTCTGAAAGATCGTCTTGTCCGTAAATTGCGTTATTCCCACGGAATCGAAAATTTCCTCCCGCTCCATGAAATCCATAAAAGCCAGAAAGCATTTTCCGTGGGAACCGGCCGTCAGCGGGAATTTCTGTCCGGCGTTCACTGTAACCCTTACGGGTGCAGGGCTTTCCTCCTTGGCTGTATAAATAAGCCGGTCTTGGCCGAACCGCTCGACCAGCACACATACATGATTGGTTAATTGAGCCGCTTGTTTAAGATACTGTTTGGCGACCGGCAGGTAATCCACCAATTCCGCCGCCCGGCTGCCGAGTACGGCCATGTATGAACTCAAGCTGTAAAGCTTTTTGTCCTTGCAGAATGTAATCAGGTTGTTTTTTTCCAAAGTAACGAGAATTCGATAGCAGGTGCTTCTGTTGATGGAAAGCGCTTGGCTGATTTCCGTAACCGTCGCTTGACTATGCCGGAAGCTGCTCAAATACTGCAGAATCTTTGCGGCGGAATCCACGGACGGGATCAAATATTTATTTTTTGCTGAATCGGCCATGTGGGATTGCTCCTCCAATTTATAACAGTGCTGAAACAGAGATTTCATATGCAGTCGGCCATGTTCAAATATGAACTCGTTTCTATGTATTTAATATATGAATCAGCTCTTTTGGTATGACTGTATCGTTCAGCTTTTAAAATGAGAAAAAAGCCTTACGGCGTCCTAGGAAGGAATGTAAAATAGGCCTTCTCTGGGGAATCCACCCAAAGAAGGCCGCTGCCTTAAGCTTGCGTTTAACGTTATATGCCCAACAGCTGTCGGGGATTATGTACAATCATCTTTTCGATGTCAGCCGAATCAATGCGGCCCGATCAACAGTTTGTCCTTCATGCGATTTTAAGACAACTCCCGCCATCCCCGATGCCTTCACATCCTCGATAAGCTCCCAGTCCGTCTGACTTCTGGGAAAAATGCTGGGATAGCTGTGGCGGTGCAACTCAATGGCGCCCTTCAACAAAGGATGGAATTCCGTCATGCCAGAACCATCTCTTTTGCAAATCAATTTTCACCTCAAGCATTTCAAGCTTGCGCATGTCTTTGCTTTTCCAGCTGTCTCAATTCGACCCGGCGAATTTTCCCGGAAATCGTTTTGGGGAGTTCAGTGACAAATTCGATCGCTCTCGGGTATTTATACGGCGCGGTAATGCTCTTGACATGATCCTGCATCTCCTTCACCAATTTCTCGCTGGCCGCCGCAGGATCCTTCAGGATGACAAAGGCTTTGACTATCGAACCGCGGATTTCGTCCGGACTGGCCACGACGGCGCATTCCTTGACCATGGGATGCTTGACCAGCGCATCTTCCACTTCAAAAGGACCAATCGTATACCCGGAGCTGATGATAATGTCGTCCGAGCGCCCTTCAAACCAATAATAGCCGTCCTCATCCATCCGGGCCTGATCACCCGTGACATACCATTCCCCGCGGAAAACGGCCGCCGTTCTTTCGGGATCGTTCAAATATCCCTTGAATAAAGCCGGAGTGTCGCGATGAATGGCAATGTCCCCAACCTGCCCCTGTGGTAGCGGATTCCCTTCTTCGTCAATGATGGCGAGACGGTTGCCTGGAACCGGCTTGCCCATCGCGCCCAGTCTGATCTCCATTCCTTTCATGAAGCCGATCATCAGCGAGTTTTCCGATTGGCCGTAACCGTCGCGCACCTCGAGATTGAAATAATGTCTGAACGTATCGATGACCTGCTGGTTCAATGGCTCCCCCGCACTGACGGCATTGCGCAGCGATTGCAGCTTGAACCGCTCCAGCCCTTCAAATTTCGCCATCAACCGGTATTCCGTCGGGGTGCAGCAGAGCACATTGACTTCATACTTCTCCAGCAAGCTCAAATATTTGGGAGCGTCAAATTTGCCTTGATAGGAGAAACTCGCAGCACCGGAGCCCAATGCCGCCAAGAACGGGCTCCAATTCCATTTGGCCCAGCCGGGTCCGGCGGTCGCCCAAACCACATCGTTCTCCTCTACCCCCAACCATAGCTTGGCGGCAATCGGTTGATGGGCGAATCCCCACCCATGATGCATGATGACGCCCTTCGGGTTGCCAGTCGTACCGGACGTATAGTTTAGGAAGGCGGTATCGTCCGAACGGGTTTTGACCATGTCAAACTGATCGGATTCAGATTCCGTCAGCCGCTGATAATTGCGCCAGCCCTCCGTTTCCTCATCCGTTCCGACGACAATAAAATGCTGCAGGCTCCTGGCTTCACCGCGAATTTGATCGAACCGTCCTGTAAACTCGTGATAGGAGATCACGGCTTTGGCTTGGGAATGCTCGGCACGGAAAAGAATATCCTTGGGCATCAGCATTTCCGACCCCGGAGAAATAATCAGCCCCGATTTCAAAGCGCCCTGAAAAACGATGTAGGTTTCCGGAATTCTCGGAAGAGTCACGATGATTTTATCGCCTTTCCGCAAGCCCATTTTCGATAATGCGTTGGCAAACCGGTTCGATGCTTGCCGCAGCTCCATGTAGGTCAGTTGACGGGTTTCACCCGCCTCATTCTCCCACAAGATCGCGATTTTGTCAGGCTCGTCGGCGAATCTGTCGATATCCTGGGCGATATTATAATATTCGGGGGCTGTCAGATTCATGTTTTCCATTGTTCATTCTCCTTTAACTAATTTGATCAGCTTATAGATTACATATTTCTGCGGTACTGTCCTCCCACTTCATACAAAGCGGCGGTAATTTGGCCGAGTGAAGCGGCCTTCACGGTTTCCATCAGCTCCTCGAAAATGTTTTGGTTGCTCAGCGCAGCCTGTTTGAGCCGCTCAATGGCGGAAGGGCATTGAGCGCTGTGCCTTTCCCAAAATGCATGCAGATTGCGGATTTGGGTTTCCTTTTCTTCCTGCGTCGAACGGGCCAGCTCCATCTCGTTTGCGTTTTCATCGGCATGAGGATTGATAAACGTATTCACTCCGATGATGGGCAGCTCCCCCGAATGCTTTTTTTGCTCGTAATAAAGCGATTCATCTTGAATTTTTCCGCGCTGGTATTGCGTTTCCATCGCTCCCAGGACGCCTCCGCGATCATTGAGCCGCTGAAATTCGGCGAGAACGGCCTCTTCTACGAGATCGGTCAGCTCTTCAATAATAAACGCGCCCTGAAGTGGATTCTCATTCCTGGCCAAACCGAATTCCTTGTTGATGATCATTTGAATCGCCATCGCCCGGCGGACGGAATTCTCCGTCGGCGTGGTCACCGCCTCATCAAATGCGTTCGTATGCAGTGAGTTGCAGTTGTCATAGATCGCGATCAACGCCTGCAGCGTCGTGCGGATATCGTTGAAATCCATTTCCTGCGCGTGCAGGGAACGCCCGGAGGTCTGAATGTGATATTTCAGCCGCTGGCTTTGTTCATTCCCGCCGTATTTGTGTTTGATCACCGTTGCCCAGATTCGCCGAGCCGCGCGCCCCATGACCGTATATTCCGGGTCCAGTCCGTTGCTGAAGAAGAACGACAAATTCGGCGCAAAATCATCGATCGCCATGCCGCGGCTTAAATAGTACTCCACATAGGTAAAGCCGTTAGCCAGCGTAAACGCCAGCTGCGTAATCGGATTGGCTCCCGCCTCGGCAATATGATAGCCGCTGATGCTGACCGAGTAGTAGTTCTTCACCTCATGGTCGATAAAATACTGCTGAATATCCCCCATCATCTTCAGCGCGAATTCGGTAGAAAAAATGCATGTATTCTGTCCCTGATCCTCCTTCAAAATATCCGCCTGAACGGTGCCGCGGACGGTCTTCAGCGTATACGCCTTAATTTGCGCATACTCCTCGGGATTGGGCGGACGCCCGCCCTTCTCAGTAAATCGTTCAACCTGCTGATCGATCGCCGCATTCATGAACATGGCCAGAATGATCGGGGCAGGACCGTTGATCGTCATCGATACGCTGGTGGAAGGATGGCACAGGTCAAAACCGGCGTACAGCTTCTTCATGTCGTCCAGCGTGCAGATGCTGACCCCGCTGTTTCCGATTTTGCCGTAGATGTCGGGGCGGTAATCCGGATCATGGCCGTATAAGGTGACACTGTCGAAAGCGGTGGATAACCGGATCGCCTGATCGTTCTGGCAGAGATAGTGAAAACGGCGGTTGGTGCGCTCCGGCGTTCCCTCCCCGGCGAACTGCCGCTTCGGATCCTCATTCGTGCGTTTGAACGGGAATACGCCGGCTGTGTATGGGAAATATCCGGGCAGGTTTTCCTTCATGAGCCAACGAAGAATTTCGCCGTAATCTTCATATTTGGGGAGGCTGATTTTGGGAATTTGAAGTCCCGATAAGGATTCCGTGAACAATTCGGCAACGATTTCTTGATTGCGAATCTTCGCAACCAGCCGGTCCTTGCCATATGCTTCGCGGCGCTCGGGCCAAGCCTCAAGCAGCCGCCTGCACTCCGGGTGCTGTATGGCTTCGTAATCGGCGATCATCTTTTCCAGCTTTTCAAGTAAAGCGCCGGTTTGTTCATCCTGCGTGCGAACGGCCTCCAGCATCGCCTTCGTGCCTTTCAGCTGAAACAGCTTCCGGGCAATCGCCGTTTGCTCTTCCGTCATTTTTTGATACTGGCGGACCGATTGCACGATTTCAGCCAAATAATGCATCCGGTCGGATGGGATGATCCTGTTTCTCTTGGAAATTCCGTGAGCCTTCACATGCAAATTCGTCTGCCAGCCGCCGCCGGTTTTGTTCTCCACAATCCTCATCAGATTCTCAAACAGAATGTCGGTTCCTTCATCATTGAATTGGCTCGCAATCGTTCCGAAAACAGGAAGCTGTTCGACCGGCGTCTCGAACAAATTCCGGCTGCGTTGAAATTGCTTGCGCACATCGCGCAGGGCGTCCTCCGAGCCGCGGCGATCGAATTTGTTGATGACGATCAGGTCGGCAAAATCGATCATCTCGATTTTTTCAAGCTGAGTGGCCGCACCGAACTCGCTGGTCATGACATACATCGCCACATCGCACAGCCCGACGATCCTAGCGTCCCCTTGTCCGATTCCGCTTGTTTCCACGATCACGAAATCATAACCGGCTGCTTTTACAATGCTGACGGCTTCTTTGGTCGCACTGCTCAGCTCCGAATTTGACCCCCGGGTCGCCAGGCTGCGCATATATACGCGGGGACTGCTGACGGCGTTCATCCGGATGCGGTCGCCAAGCAGCGCTCCTCCGGTTTTCAGCTTGGAGGGATCCACGGAGATAATCGCAATTGTGCGGTCCGGGAATTGCTGGAGATAACGTCTCACGATTTCGTCGGTCAGCGAGCTTTTGCCTGCTCCCCCGGTTCCGGTTATGCCCACAACGGGCACCTTTCGCGCATCAGCCTGCAGCTGCTGAAGCTGAGCGGCGAGCGGGTCATCCTCCCGGCCGCTGTCCAGCTTTTCTTCCGCAAGTGTGATTAATTTGGCAATGGTTCCCCATTCCCGCTGTTTCCCATTCCTCTCCGTTAATTCAAGTTCCGATTGCTTGATTGTCGGGTAATCCGTTTCTCTGATCATATAATTGATCATGCCTTGTAAACCAAGCTCCCGCCCGTCGTCGGGCGAAAAAATTTTGGAGATGCCGTAGGCTTCAAGCTCCTTGATTTCCGCCGGGACGATGACTCCGCCGCCTCCGGCAAATATCTTGATGGAGGTTGCTCCCTTTTGCTGCAGCAAATCGTAGATGTATTTCAAATATTCCACATGTCCGCCCTGATAGGTGCTGACGGCAATTCCCTGCACATCCTCTTGGATGGCGGCATTTGCTACCTCTTCGACGGACCGGTTGTGTCCCAGATGGATGACTTCCACACCGGAAGCCTGCAGAATCCGCCTCATAATATTGATCGAAGCGTCATGACCGTCGAACAAGGCTGCCGCCGTAATAAACCGCACGTGATTGCGCGGTCGGTAAACCTCGGTTTCCATTGCGATATCCACCTGCTTCCCGATTAAGGTTCAAATCAGCGGCTTAGCCGTAAGTATAAAATCCCTGGCCGGTTTTTCGTCCCAATCGGCCGGCTTTTACATATTTGCGCAGCAGCGGACAAGGCCGATATTTCGAATCGGAAAAACCCTCGTATAAAATTTCCATAATCGAAAGACACGTATCCAGCCCGATAAAATCAGCCAAGGCCAACGGCCCCATGGGGTGATTCATGCCCAGCTTCATCACTTGATCGACGTCCTCGATGGAGGCTACTCCTTCGTACACGGTATAAATGGCTTCATTAATCATCGGCATCAGGATTCGATTCGACACAAATCCCGGATAATCATGAACCTCCACTGCCGTCTTTCCCATTTTCACGGCCAAATCTTTTACCGTTTGGCACACTTCCTCGGCTGTCGCCAGTCCTCTAATGATTTCGACCAGCTGCATGACCGGTACAGGATTCATAAAATGCATGCCGATCACTTGCTCCGGGCGTTTGGTGACGGCGGCGATTTCCGTTATGGGCAATGAGGAAGTGTTGCTGGCAAGAATCGCATGTGAAGAACAGATTTGATCCAATTCCTTAAAAATCGCCGACTTTATCGACATGTTCTCGGTTGCCGCCTCAATCGCCAAATCCGCAGTTTCAGCAATGTCCAAACTCAAGGAAGCTTGAATTCGTTGCAAAATATCATGCTTAAGCTCTTCCGTCATTTTGCCCTTGGCTATGCTGCGGTTCAGATTGCTTGAAATGGAACTGATTCCCCGATCAATCGCATCCTGATTAATGTCGTAAAGAATGACATTCAAGCCGGCCTGGGCGCAAACCTGAGCGATGCCGCTTCCCATTTGACCGGCGCCGATAATCACCACATTTCGGATTTCCATATGACACTCCCCTGTCATCAGACTTTGACCAGAACAGCATCCCCCTGAGCCGCGCCGCTGCAGATGGCAGCTATTCCGAGCCCTCCGCCCCGGCGAATAAGTTCATAAATAAGCGTAATCACAATTCTAGTCCCGCTGGCCCCGATGGGATGGCCAAGAGCGACGGCTCCGCCGTTCACGTTTACCTTGTCCGCATCCCATCCGAGAATTTTTCCGGTCGTCAGGGCAACGGCTGCGAAAGCCTCATTGACTTCAAAAAGATCAATGTCCTTTAACGTCAGGCCTGTTTTCCGCAGCAGCTTTTGAATCGCTAAGGCTGGGGTAATTGCAAGGTCGGCTGCTTGCGCACCGACCGCCGCATGACCAAGGATCTCCGCCAAAGGCTGATATCCGTCCCTCTGCGCCTTTTCCTTCGACATGACGACAACTGCGCCTGCGCCGTCGTTGACTCCGGGAGCGTTGCCGGCTGTTACGGTCCCGCTCTTATCGAAGATGGGCGAAAGCTTGGACAGTTTATCGAAGTCCGTATCGAACCGGGGAGCCTCATCCGTATCGATCTGGAAGGTGCCGGTTTTATTCCTGACCGTTACGGGTACAATCTCTTCAGCGAATTTCCCTTTTTGAATGGCCTCCACTGCGCGCAGTTGACTTCGCAGCGCCCATTCATCCTGGCTTTTCCGGCTGATTTCATAACGGGCCGCAGTATGATTGGCATGAACCGCCATATGAACATTCTCGAAGGCGCACTGCAGTCCGTCATGAATCATGAGATCCACAAGCTTCTCATCACCCATTCGGATTCCCCATCGCGCATTCTTGGAAGCGAAAGGCGCATTGCTCATGCTTTCCATTCCTCCGGCAATGATCGTTTCCGCATCCCCGGAACGAATGATTTGATCGGCCAATGTGATGCTTCGCAATCCTGATGCGCATACCTTATTCAGCGTTTCCGTCGGCACGCCCCAATCCAAACCCGCACCCCTCGCAGCTTGCCGGGAAGGGATTTGTCCGTTGCCGCCCTGAAGCACCATTCCCATAATCACTTCATCCACTTGAGCTGCATCGACTTTCGCCCTTTCCATTGCTCCTTTTATAGCAATGCTGCCTAATTCCACTGCCTGAACTTCTCTTAATGCGCCGCCGAACTTTCCAAATGCCGTCCGTGCCCCTCCAACGATCACCGTCTGTTTCAAAAAGCCACCCCTTCACGTTTTGCAGAATAAGGAATACGCTTTCAATTGCCTTAATTATACTATGTATACTCACAAGGTTGTAGAAAAACTCGCGAAATTCGTGCAACTTGCTGGTGTCCGGACTTGATTTCCAGTACGTTTGGGAATCCAAATTTAGAGTCTGTTCAATGATGAAAGCAGTACTGTGAATTTTTCACGGAAATCTAGTCGTCGGACACACTCTCGGGTAAACACCGCTGGCAAAAAGCCCCGATGACCGCTTCCAGATTTGAACGGCCAAGTGCATCCATAAACGGCGGATGGTTGCGGAAATAATCGGCATGTCCCCCTATCGTCTGCAGCGGTATAATCCGTGACGGCGCATAAAGGTGGCGATTCCAAACAGGCAGGCCGTAACGTCCTCGTTCCCATCCTCCCCAGCTGCCCAATCGACAGATCGGATCTTTGGATCGGCCCCGCTTTCCCTCGGCAAACAAAAAGCTCACGGATGCTTGGAGTTCGGCCGGAATCGGGCATTTCGGCGAACCGATCTGAACGATCCGGCATTCCACCCGCGGCTCCCGCTGCTTCAGCAGCTGTGCGGCATGCACCGCTGCGTTTCCGCCGGCGCTGTGCCCGATAAAGACAAAACGCCATCCGTCATCCAGTAACGGCTCTGCCTCCTTCATAATAAACTGCCCGCCGATTGAGCGGCGGCGTTCCATGATCGGAAGCTTCATGTCATGCCGAGCATCTCTTAGCTGATGCAGCACGCTTCTGCCCCAATCCCCGTATGGAAACAGCAGCTTTGAGCTAATCCGCGCACCGCCTGATTGATGCAAATGCCGCACTAGCGCTTCGCGCAATACTTCCATAAAATCCGGTGAAGTAGCGACTCCCGCAATGAGAAACAATGCCGTCTTTTCGGTCGAAGGTTTTAAAAGACTCATGTTTCAGCCCCTATAGCTCTGCTCTTTATCCGTTCCGTTTATCCGGCCTCTAGATTAATTAAAATTTAGTCATATTACAGGCATTTCAGTACTACATAATAACATTTACAACATTTTCTATAAAGAAGGTTAAGGCATGAGAAGATATTATTGGATTAAATGGCGCAGATTTATGATGTGGATCTCGCTGCTCGTCTTGATCGGGCTGCTGATATTGGGAGGCGGACCGACGGTCTGGAATATCGCAATGAATATCGTTAATATTGCGTTCAATCTGCTTTTCGCCGTCCTGTTCATCATCATTCAATTTGCTGCACTATTTTGGTTCTTGGCCCGGGGGCGAACCTATTGGATTCTTCCCGGAGAAACTGGCGCTACATGGGAAGATTACCGGGGAAATCCTGAAATTGTTGAGAATGCGACTAAGATTGTTACTCTGCTCAGAGGCGTTAAAGAGTTCAAAGAGATGGGCGGCGAAGCGATTCGCGGATTGCTGCTTTTCGGTCCCCCCGGGACCGGCAAATCTTATCTGGCTCAGGTCATCGCCAATGAAGCGCAGGTGCCTTTTGCTTATGCTTCGGCCCCAAGTTTTCAAAATATGTTTTTCGGCGTAGGCAATTTGAAGGTCATGAGCCTCTACAGAAAGGCCCGAAAGCTGGCAAAAATCTACGGAGCCTGCATTATCTTCATCGACGAGATTGACGCCATTGGGATGTCAAGACAGATGGGACCCGCGGGAGCAGGCGGAATGTTCGGCATGGGAGGCGCCGGACTGCTTAACGAATTGCTTTTGCAGATGGATCCCCCAAACTTCGATAATTCCCGGATCTCCAAGCTGCTCCGCCAGCTTGGACTGCGGCGCAAGAAAGCAGAACGTCCGGCCGTGCTGACGATCGCGGCGACCAACCTTCCCGATGTGCTAGATTCCGCCCTGCTCCGCCCCGGACGTTTCGACCGAAAGCTGTGGGTCGATTCACCGGACTATGACGGTAGGGTGGACGTTTTCAACTATTATCTGCAAAAGATAAAACGCGACTCCACGCTGACTCCCGAGAAGGCGGCGCTTGACACCATCGGATATAGTCCCGCGCAGATCAAGCACATCGTCAACGAAACGATCGTGATCGCCCATCAACGCGGTGCCCAGCTTGCCGGTTACGAGGACTTCCGGACGGCTATGGAGACGTACGAATGGGGACTCAAACAGCCGCTGCGTTCCATGAGCGAGGACGAAAAGCGGAATGTCGCCTACCACGAAGCCGGTCATGCAGTTGCCCAGTATTTGTTAAAGGCGCACGAACGCGTCTGGAAAGTGACGATCATCCGGCGCGGCGGCGCGCTCGGTCTCGCCGCCACCAAACCGACGGAAGAGCGCTATAACCGAAGCGACAGCGAAATTCTTGCAGAAATTCAGGTCTGTTTGGCTGCCCGCGCTGTGGAGGAGGAATTCCTTGGAAAGAAACTGAACGGAGTGACTTCCGACCTGCGACAGGCTACAGAATTGGCCGGCGCTTTTTTGGGTATGGTCGGTATGGGCGACGAACTGTTCAGCTGGCTTACTTTAAATTCTCCGGCTGAGGGACTGAAGGCGCTTCGTCCAAAAATCAACGAGCTGCTGAAAGATCAGATGCTCCAAGTCAAGAAGCTGGTTCGGGAGCACGGTGGCTTCGTCCATGCAATTGCGCAGGAGCTGCTGCTGCGGGGCGATCTGACCGGTGAGGAGATTGAGCACATCTTTGTGCGGCTGTATGGCCACAGCCGGATGACGCATCCCGAAATTATTCCCCGAGTGTTGACGGATTCCTTAGAGAAGCGTACTGATGATACAGAGCAAGCTGAATAAGCCAATAAAAACTCCCATTGCTATCAAGAGCAATTGGGAGTTTTTATTTTAATTGTGGCTGATTACCACCTTGCCGACGGCACGGCCGGATTCCGCATAAGCGTGAGCCTCTCCGGCTTCCGTGATATGAAACCTTCGCTCGTCGATGAGCGGTTTGATTCGTCCCTCATCCGCAAGCGCCGCAATTCTCGCAAGAATATCGCCGTGTTTTTGCCTGTCCCTGTTGCGGATCATCGTCAAAAGCATCAGCACGACATGGAGGGAAAGCGCCTTTTGGTGCATGGGCGCCAAATTATGCGTTGACCTCGCGGCAATATTGACCACAGTCCCGCCTTCTCTGGCCGCTTCGAAGGAGCGGTCGAGGTTCTCGCCGCCGACTGTATCGAATACGATGTCGAACCCCTTGCTGCCGGTCAATCTGTCGACATACTCGGAAACACCCTCACGGCGATACATGATGATCTCGTCCGCCCCGAAATTTTTGGCAATTTCGGCTTTCCTTTCATCCGAAACGGTGGCCGCAACCCGCGCTCCGGCCCATTTGGCCAACTGCAGGGCAATATGTCCGACCCCTCCTGCTCCGGCGTGTACAAGCACATGCTGACCTTTGTGCAGCTGCGCGCGGTCGAACAGCGCTTCCCAAGCCGTTATGCTGACAAGCGGCAAAGCAGCGGTCTCGCTCATGCTGAGCGTCTTCGGCTTCAACGCGGCAAGCGCTTCATCCGCGAGCATATATTCGGCCAGCGCGCCGCCGGGCAATCCTGTAAATCCGCCGGCACAGGCATAAACTTCATCTCCAGGCTTAAACTTCGTCACTCCCGGTCCGACGGCCTCCACAACGCCCGCGATATCCCCATGCAGCACTGCAGGAAAGGCCGGCGCGAAGGCAGGCACAAAGCCATTGCGCACCTTGTAATCAATCGGATTGACACTGGTTGCGGCTGCGCGGATCACGATATGTCCGGGGATCGGTTCGGGATCCGGAAGCTCAGTCTGGCGAAATACATCCGGACCGCCGAATTGATCAATGACGATGGCTTTCATCTTGTTCCTCCTTTGAAATTTTTCTATAGAATATCTTTATCATAAATTATAAGCCATATTGGTTCTGCCCGTCGAAGATTTTTTCTGAAAAAAATTTGACACATCTAAACTCCCTTTTAAATTTTCGAAATTTTTTTCAAATTCAAAAAAGACGGGAAGGATATATGACTAATCTTATCGAATTAACAAACATTGTCGAATCATGCAGCTAAATTGTAAATGACTTTTTGCGCAGACGATTCACCACCAGGGAGGTTAATGAGAATGCAGAACAAGAACAAACTGATGATTTGGTTATCATTTGGGGCAATTCTGCTGGGCTTGCTTGTCCATTTGCTTCATAGGGAATTCAATCTGTTCGGACATTCAATGATGGGAAATATGTCGGAAAGTATGAATTTGAGTCAGCGTTTTTCTTTGGCAATGAATATTTTATTTATCATCCCCGTCGCGCTTTTAGTGATAACCTCTTATTATTATCGAAAACAAGCGGACCATCCAAAAATTCCATTATTCAATATGTTAACGTTGACTTTTTCCAGCATTTCAATTATTGCGGGAGGCGGAGGAACGGTAGAATTTCACTTCTCGATCTTTATGGTCGCAGCTATTATTGCTTATTACGAAGACATTAAGCTGATTGCTGTAATGACCATTATTTTTGCTTTACAGCATCTTGCAGGCTTTTTCTTTATTCCGGAATTGGTCTTTGGCGTTGCCGAATATCCTTTCTTGATGATGGTGATTCACGCTGTATTCCTGGTCTTTACGTCTGCGGCCACAAGCCTCCAAATCATTTCCAAGAAAAAATACACAGAAGCGTTGGAGTCGGAAAAAGCCAAAAAACAAACAGAAGTCGAAACCCTGCTCGAAACGGTTAAAAATCTTTCCCGACAATTGGAGCAAACTTCTTTGGTGGTTACCGCAAAATCAGAGGGGAATATCATCGCCAACAATGAGATGTTAACTTCCTTTAAAGAAGTTTCCACGGGTCTTGAAACTCAAAGCGAATCTTTGAACAAGATTGATGAGAATCTGCAAGGGATTAACCGAATGATTCAGATTAACTCTCAATCCTTTTCCATATTGAATGAAAAAGCCAGCATCACAGACAATATGGTTCAAAAAAACCAAAACAATATAGAGCCCCTATTCGAGCAAGTGCGAATCGTTTCCGATGCCATTAACAGAGCTGCAATTACGATGCAAACCTTAAATGAGTCATCCCATCAAGTGGAGAATATTATCTTCATCATTCAGGATGTGGCAAGGCAAACGAACCTTCTGGCATTAAACGCTTCCATTGAAGCGGCCCGAGCCGGAGAATACGGCAGAGGGTTCGCGGTCGTGGCTAGCGAAATTCGCAAATTATCCGAACAAAGCAACCATGCAACTGAAGAAATCGTGAATATTCTCAGCAATATTCAAAGAGAAAGCACAGAGTCGGTCACTCAGATTGAAGTCGGAAAACAAGCGGCTGGTGATACGGTAGAGCTTGCTGAACGATCCTTTTCAAGCTTCAAACAAATGAACCGATCCATAAACGAAATGATTGAAATTATTGAGAAGCTCAATGAATCCGTCAAACAAATCGAGTCTCAATCCGAAAAAATTTCCAACGAGATGACAAATATTTCAGCAATTACCGAACAAAGCGTAGCTTCTGTAGAACAGCTATTCAGTATTACAGAAACTCAAACAAGCACGTCTAATCAAATTAATCGAGAGCTGATTCGCCTAAAAGAACTTTCCGAAACTTTACAAGCGCAATTTTCTGCATCATAACGTGAATCAAAGGAACCGGGCAGGACCAATTACTGGATCTTGCTCGGTTCTTGTTTGCCACTATAAAGTTTCCCGGTTTCCCTTATACGTCGTCAAGCGCTCTCAAAAGTTGCCCTACGGTCTCCTTTGCATCCCCAAACAGCATGTTGGTCTTCGGATTGGTGTACAGCGGGTTATCAATACCGGCAAATCCCGGACTCATGCTGCGCTTCAACACGATAATCCTTCGCGCTTGGTCGACATTGAGAACCGGCATTCCGTAAAGCGGGCTTGAGGGTTCATTGCGGGCGGCCGGATTGGTCACGTCATTCGCCCCGATAACCAATACGACGTCGGTTTCGGGGAATTCCGGATTGACAGCCTCCATTTCGTACAATTTGTCATAGGGAACATTGGCCTCGGCCAACAGCACGTTCATATGCCCCGGCATCCGGCCGGCTACGGGATGAATCCCGTAGATGACATTCACGCCGCGCGGCGCCAGCTTGTCTGCCAGTTGACGGACTTCCTGCTGGGCCCGCGCCACGGCCAAACCGTAGCCCGGCACGATGACGACGCGTCGCGCATAAGCCAGCAGCATGGCGACATCCTCCACCGTCGCCGGCTGCACGACGCCGTCCGAGTCCCCGGTGGACGATGCTCCCGCAGACACTTTGCCGAACGCGCCGAACAGAATATTGGCAATCGGCCGATTCATCGCGCGGCTCATCTGCTGGGTCAGAATCGTTCCCGATGCGCCCACCAAGGCGCCGGCAATAATCAGCACGTTATTAGCCAGGAGAAATCCCGTGGCAGCCGCGGCAAGTCCGGTAAACGCATTGAGCAGGGAAATCACGACAGGCATGTCTGCTCCTCCGATGGGCAGCGTGACTAAGACACCCAATGCCAGCGATAGAATCACAAATATAAGAAAAGCAGCCCACATGGCAGAAGGATCGGCAAACATCAAGATGACGGCAATGACCAGCGCCGCAGCAAACAGCAGCGCGTTGACGGCCTTTTGTCCGGGATATGTAATCGGTCGTCCGGTAATCCACTCCTGAAGCTTGGCGAACGCCACCACACTGCCTGTGAAGCTGATGGATCCGATGAGAATGGTAAATAAAGCGGAAATCGAAAGAGTTGCCGTCCAGGACTCGCCTGCAGATGACGAGCGAATCCACTCGCCGATCGAAACGAGGGCCGCCGCGCCCCCTCCCATTCCGTTAAACAGCGCAACCATTTGGGGCATGGCCGTCATGCGGACCCGTTTCGCCGACACCGTTCCGACGATCACCCCGGCCGCTACAGCCAAACCGATCAGAATGAATGAAAAGTGATGATCCGTGATCAGAACCGCGATAACGGCAATGGCCATGCCGATGCCGGCCAATAGATTTCCGGATCGGGCGGTAGCAGGAGACCTGAGCCGCATCACGCCCAAAATAAAAAATATGGAAGTCAACAAATAGGCAATTTGCGTAAGATTATTCATCGTATCACTCCTTTGGCTGCTTGGTGTTGAACATTCCAAGAATCCGGTCTGTAACCACAAAGCCGCCCACGACGTTCAAGGTCGCCAAAAATACCGCAGCGGCGCTGATCGCGACCCCTAACGGGCTTTCTACCGTCGAGGCCAGCGTGATTGCGCCGACGAGGATGATCCCGTGGATGGCGTTGGTTGCCGACATCAGAGGCGTGTGCAGTACGGACGGCACCTTCGAAATGAGCTGAAATCCAATGAACACCGCAAGAACAAAAATATACAGTTCAAAAAACAGCGAATTCATCCCATTATCCCCTTTCCTCGTCCAAACGTTTTTGCAAACCTTCGTTAACAAGTTTTCCGTTATGAATCAGACAGGTGCGCCGAACAATTTCATCCGTGAAATCCATTTCCGTCTGTCGGGGCACCTCAGTAACGGAAAGGCCTTGGGACAGAGCATGGTTGAAAAACGTGACGACATTTCGGGAAAACAGCTGACTGGCATGCAGCGGCAGCTGTGACGGAACGTTCAACGGGGCCGCAATGGTGACATGGTGAGCCTCGATGGTTTGACCCGGCTGACTGAGCTCGCAGTTGCCGCCGGCTTCCGCCGCCAAATCCACAATCACGGAACCGGGACGCATGCTCTCGACCATCTCCCGAGTAATCAGTAGAGGCGCCCGTTTCCCGGGAATCAAAGCCGTCGTAATCACCACATCCGAGTGAGCAACCGGACCGCGAAGCGCATCCAGTTCCCGGCTGTGCGCGTCATCTGAAAGGGCCTGCGCATAGCCGTCTTTCGTTTGCTGGGCTTCCACATCCAGCGTCACGAAGCTGGCCCCGAGACTTTCCACCTGCTCGCGGACCACCGGACGGGTATCGAACGCCTCCACAACTGCCCCGAGCCGGCGGGCCGTCGCGATCGCCTGCAGGCCGGCTACACCGGCTCCCAATACCAATACCTTTGCAGGCGGAATGGTTCCAGCTGCCGTCATGAGCAGCGGAAAAAATTTGCCAAGCCGCTCAGCCGCAATGGCAACCGCCCGATACCCGGAGACAGTGCTCATCGAGGACAACACGTCCATGCTTTGCGACCTGCTGATCCGAGGAATGGCATCCATGCTGAAAACCGTTACGCCCCGCTCGGACAAGGCTTGAAAATAATCAACCTTCTCGACGAGCGGCTGAAACACAGCTATAAGCACAGTACCCGGCTTCAATGCGTGAAGCTCAATGGAATTCTCCAGTCCCGGCGCCCGAACCCCAAAAAGAACGTGCGCCTCGCGAATCATGGATATCCCGTCATGAACAATCTCCGCTCCGGCTTCGCGATAGTCTTGATCGCTCAGAAATGCCCGTTCGCCCGCGCCCGACTGAACCATGACGGTATGCCCGGCCTTCACCAACCGGCTCACGGTATCCGGAACAAGAGCGACTCTGCGTTCACCCTCTGTTTTTTCATTGATTACGCCCAGTTTCATTAATCTCTCACATCCTTGACGTCTAAAATGGAAAAATCGTTGTTCGGAAGCTTCTTGAAAGCGCTGACTATACGAAAGATGATATCCCGCTCATGTTCATGCATGAGTGTTCCGGTGTGCTCTCGGTTCTTCACCACCTGCTTTTCTACCCGCAATTGGAGACGAAATATTCCGATAAATAGAACGAAAAGGAGGCAATATTTGCAAGGATGATTACTTTGGGGGGTATTTGAGATTGTGCAATTGTATTCGCCAACGACAGAATTATTTCCTGCAAAAATCAGCCTGGTACGGAAAAATTATTCATCCGCCTCAAGTCCGTCCTTCGCGTAAAATTCGGTTTTACAGAACGGGCAAATCAGCTTGTATTTGGAATGAAGCAAGTCATATCCACAATAAAATTTTCCCTTGCAGGAAACACAGGCCACCCAAAGTATGCGATCTCCAAGAACTCCTCCGCCTCCGCTCATCGACGCTCCCCTCCCCTCGTCCGCACATAATCCTTCAATTTGATTCTTTCCATCGCCTCCGGCGGCACGCGAAATCTCACAGGCGAAGACACGACGGTTTGCTTGGTCGCATCAATGATGATCTTCCAGCCGGCCCCTTCTTTGTAAAAATGGTTGCGCGCCCGGATCGATACCCCGGCTTTGTCCGGTCCTTTGGGAAACAATTTGGTAAACGAGATATCGTAAAAGCCTTCGTCCGGAACTTTCATGACGAGCATATGCGTCAATACCGGACTCAGATCCATTTCATAATGGCGCACAATCGGCAGCCGCAGCAAGTCGATATCCATCCCCGTTTGCAGGGTTTCTTTGATCGGCGCTTCCGCAGCGCCGATCACAACGGGCGCGATTTTTTCCCGTTCCAGCCGGGCATATTCGTGACTGACCGCCATGCCGCCACTGCCGGGGGGCAGTCCGATCTGCTCGCCGATCCGTTCCCGCGAACCGAAAATGTTGGAAACCACACTGAAATCGTCGGAGCTTGGCCACGATTGTCGACAACATTTTGAAACCAGACACAATTCGCGAATCTTCCTTCTCAAACAATTGTTCGAGAATGGCTGTAACATCAAATTCATGCCGGATGACTTGCTTGCCGACTTCAATCAGTTCGTTGGAGTTTGCCGCTTTCAATGGTTCGAGATAACTACGCAAGCTTTTGGCCATACTCGCTCCTTCTTATTCATGGATTCAATCCTTTTGCAAGGATATCGGCGCAAGCTTTACGTCAATGACCGCCGGGCGTCCCGACTGCAGGGAATCCAGTCCGGTCCGCAGCCGCTTCCGTCACTTTTTGCGGATCGGACACGGTCGCTGCATAGGCTCCGCCGGCCGCTTCCGCAATCTTCGCCATGTCCGCCGGTTGATCGAAGTTCACCCAAAATCGGTCATCCCGTTTGGCGGCTCCGTCCGGATGGATCATAAGCGTGTTCTTTTTCGTCGCATTCCAGCCCTGATTGTTAAAAATGACCGTCATAAACGGCGTTTGATAACGCCGCGCCATTCAATATAACGACGAAGGAACACTGAAAAAATACGAACCGTCCCCGATCAGATTCACCACCGTTTTGTCGGGTCTGGCAAGCTTCGCGCCAAACGCCGCCCCTCCGCTGAAACCAAGGGACGAACCGCCGTTGACAAACCGCGTTCCGCCCATCATCCTTGCGGACTGCAGCGGCATAGCGGTTCAATTCCCGTAAAGCCGCGGAAGAATCCGCCTGATAGCTTGCCTCTGTCGGAATATGCCAAAGCGGGATATCCCGTTTCAGCGGATCGATATCGATATGAAACACGCGGCAGTCATCCTTCGGGCCTTCTTTCGACAGGACCCACGGCACATCCGAGTCGATCACCAAAACGACATCCGCTTCCTGCAGCAGCTCGCCTCCCGAATATCCCTGATGCAACGGATGCGTTCCTGGAAAATTCACATAGGAAGTGTGCGGTTCAATGACCGGAACCGCCAATCGTTCGCAAAAATCAACCAGCAGTTGTATGCTTTCCTCGTTTCTGCCGGCATAAGACGTCAGCACTAACGGGCGTTCCGCCACGGCAATCGCGGTGACAATGCGTTCGACAGCGGCTGCGGACAGAGGCGGCACCTCCACCGGCTTCCATCTGCTCCAATCGTTGTCAGGCGTCGTGATTTCCTCTTCCAGCACTTCCCGCGCTCCCGTGAGATAAACCGGTCCTTTCGGATCGCTGTTGGCAAGCTGCATCGCCCGGTATACGACCTGCTTCACGTTTGTCCCCGTACGGATGTCGCCCTCCCATTTTACGTAATTGCGTGCGATCCCCCGCTGGTCATAAACATTTTGCAAAAAATTGATTTGCGAATTCCGGCTTCCCGGCAGCTCGCCCTGCAGGGTGTACGGGGTCTCCCCAGAAAAAATGAAAACCGGCACGCGGGAGCGCGATGCATTATGCAGGCTTCCCCCCAGATTTTGCGTCCCTACATCGGTATGGACAAATACGCCCTGCGCTTCCCCGCTTGCCAGATAATAGCCGTGCGCAGCGGTCAAGGCGATATATTCATGCGGACAAATGATCACTTGCGGCATTTCTTTTCCGACGGCCTTCGCCTTCGCCAACGATTCGATCATCGCCGGGTGGTCGCTGCCCAGGTTGCTGAAGAAATAGGAGATTCCCGTTTCATGCAGCGCGTCCAGCAGCGCATCCGCCGTGGTGTATTTGCTTCCGCTCGCGTTCAATGGCTTTTCCCCCAAAATAGAATAATAGCTTCCTTATTGTGGTTTATGGTAGTTGATGGCGTGATATTCCACATATTCGTCAAACACCAATTCGGAATTCTCTCTTCCGATGCCACTCTGTTTTACCCCGCCGAACGGCAGGTATCTTTGTCCGAGAGCCGACTGTCCGATTCCATTGATGAAGGTCATGCCCGCTTCAATCCGTCTGGCTATGCACAGCGCCCGGTCAACATCGGTGGACCAGATTGAAGAACCCAAACCGTATTCGGTGTCGTTGGCCATTTTGAGCATCTCGTCTTCGCTGCGGTAGGAAATTAACGGCATGATCGGCCCAAATTGCTCGACGGTTACAATTTCATCGTTTGGCTGCAGGTCTCTCACCACGACCGGGGACAAGTAATAGCCGTTCTCCCACTGCTCCGGCTGCAACTTGGTCCCCAATTCAACCATTTTCGCCGAGCTTTGCTTCACGCGCTCGGTCAATTGCTTGATATACTCGTATTGGCTGCGGTTGATCAACGGGCCGAAGGTGGTCTCCTCATTCAATTGGTGCCCGATTTTAAACTGATCGACAATCGATACGACCCTCTCGTACACGTCTTCGTACATCCGCTCGGGCACATAGACGCGCTTGGTTGCGAAGCAGAATTGTCCCGAGCGCCGAAACGCTCCCCATACAATCTGGGGCACCATTTTGTCCAAATCGGCGTCATCGAGGATGATCGCCGGATCGTTGCCGCCCAATTCAAAGTGAACGCTCTTTAATGAGTCAGCCGCATCTTTCATGACATACTTCGCTGTCGCGCCTCCGCCGGTGAAGGAGATTTTGCGCACAAGCGGATGCTTGTTAAGCGCAGAGCCCACATCCGCGTCCCCAAGTACGACCTGGACGACACCGGGCGGAAACAGGTCCGCAATCATTTGGATCGCGGTGCTTACCCCGATCGGGGCGAACGGCGACGGTTTAAACACGATTGAGTTTCCCGAGAGTAAAGCGGGTGCCAGCTTTTGCATCGTCAAGACGATCGGCGCATTCCACGGCACGATACCCGCAACCACGCCGATCGGCACTTTTTCCACACTGACCCAACCGGTCTCGTCTTCGTATCGCTTCGATTGCAAGGAAGCGGCGGCCAAATCCGCAAGATGCCGCATGACCGTAACCGCCGCATGGATTTCCCCTTTGGTAAAGCGAAGCAGCATGCCGTTTTCTTTCGATACGATCGGAGTAAGTCCGGGAATTCCTGCTTCCAATCGATTAGCAGCTTTCCGTATCAAGTCTATTCTTTCATCCACAGCGGTTTTACGCCAACAGAGAAAAGCCTGATGTGCCGCTTTCACGGCGGCATCCACATGCTGCGGCGTTCCCTTGGCTGCCAGTCCCGCCACCTCATCCAGCCTTCCGGGGTCGCGCACTTCCGTATATTGTTCGGTTTCCACTTGTTCATTGTTGATGAATAAATTGATTTTCAATGAAATCACTCTCCTCTTTCCAGATAAAATTGCATAAGCGGATATGCCCCGGTATAGCCCAAACGCCGTGATATTTTTTCTCCATTTTTGACAAGCTCCCGCAAGGCCAGGGATTCCGGAGAGTGGTCCAGCATTTTGGCTACGCCGATCACGCTTAATGCGCCAGCCAGTTTAGCCTGCGGATAAAAAATAGGAGTGCTGATCGCCGCAATGCCGACAATTAAACTTCCTTCCGTCAAGGAAAAGCCTCTTTTTGCCACACTTGCGATTTCAAGGGCATATTCATCCGGTTTGATGTTGCCGGCAGACACTTCGCTCGCATAGAGCTCATTGGTCATGCTTTCCGGCAGATAAGCCCGGAAAATTTTCCCGGTAGCCGTATACAAAGGTACATAGGATCCGGTATCCAAACCGATATTGACCAGTTTGTTGCTTTTTTCCCAGTGCACAAAAAATGGGCCGTGTTCTCTCCATATGCTCAGAGCGATTGTTTCATTCAGCTGATTTCTGAGCTCAAGCATATGCGGCATCGCTTCCTTGACGAGATCCAATCCATCATGCGCCGCGCTTCCCAAAGCGATGAGCTCCGGACCTAGCGACCATTTCGGGTTTTCTCCGTTTTCACGAACCAGGACGCCGAGCTGCACAAACGAATACAAATAGCGATAAAGCTGGCTTTTATGCAGCCCCGTTTGGTTTGAAAGTTCGCTCAGACTCATTGCTCTTTTATGATTCGATAAGATGCGCAATATCGAAAATGCGATTTCCACGGATTGGATTCTGCGTTTTTTATCATGATCCGTCATTTTTTCACCTGTATCCTGTATTTTCGGGGCATTCAATATAAAATTTAACAAATTTATGAGTCAGGTAAACGGCCCAATCATTTTGCGTCCACGGGTTTGGCGGAGGAAGACACATGCATCTTCTTGATGCGCATTGCCTCGTACAAGAACAACAGCACCATCGCGATGAATGCAATCAAGTTAAGAAGCCAGCTGTATTGCCATATCGATAACGGCATGAGCAAGCAAACTCCCAGCACGATCAAGATCAATCGCTTGATCCAGTTAATAGGATTGAATAGAAATCCCTCCAGCGCTGCCGCAATTAAATAGCAGCCAATGACGGCCGTCACCCATGTCAAGATCGACTCCGTCCAATTGACATTATTCGTCGCTCCCAGCAGCATCTGCGGCGAATACACGAACAAAAACGGCACAATGTACGCCGTAATTCCAAGCTGCATCGCGCGAAAGCCGATTTTGTGCGGGCTGGCTTGAGCGATCGGCGCCGCAGTGAAACATGCCAATGCCACCGGCGGAGTAAAATTGGAAATGATAGAAAAGTAAAATACAAACAAATGCGCGGCAAACGGGTTTACTCCCATCTGCACCATCGTCGGCGCCACCAACACGGCCACCAGCGAATATGCCGCCACCGCCGGCATGCCCATCCCGAGGATGACCGACACGATCGCGCTAACCGCAAGCAGCGTCAACAAGCCGTATTGCGCGAGGTCCGACAGGATCAACCCCAGATTGAAACCCAATCCGGTTACGCCCGTCACACCTACGATCAAACCCGCCGCTGCCAGCACGACCGTAATCTCCAGCAGCACTCGTCCCGAATCCACAAAGATGCGAGGGAAGAAGCTGAACATCTGCCTCCGGATATCTTTTGGCAGCGATAAGAACACGATCGCCACCACCGCGGAATACAAACCCGAAATCTGCGGGGAGTAGCCTTTGAAAAACAGAAAGTACACGAGCGCCACCAATGTTGGAAGAATCGTCCAGCCCGTCTTCAACACTCCCGCAATCGACGGTATATCCTCTTTACGGAGCCGCCGGATACCGTGCCGGCCTGCATGCAAATCGACTTGGAAAAAGATCGTCAAGTAAAACAAAATCGCTGGTATGAGCGCCGCGATTGCAACCTTCGCATATGAAACTCCCAGCGTCTCTGCGATGATAAATGCAGAGATGCCCATCACCGGAGGCATGATCGATCCACCCGTCGAGGCAACCGACTCGATCGCTCCCGCACGAACGGCGTCATAACCGTTGCGTTTCATCAGCGGGATGGTCACACTGCCGACGAGCATAACGTTCGTCACCGGTCCTCCCGTGATCGTACCGACCAGACTTGAGCCTACGATCGAGCCTTTCGCCGGTCCACCCCTGAATCGGCCGAACAAGGACAGCGCCAGATTGTTCAGGATGTCCGCTCCCCCAAAATGCAGCAGGATCTGTCCGAAAAAGATGAAGCTTAAGGCGACCGTCGCAGCAATGTTAATCAGGTCCAGCATGCTGTTCGGATCCAGATACAGGTAGTTGAACAATTGTTTCAACGATGTGTGCGTGCCGCGGAAGATTCCCGGAAAATACGGCGCGAAATATCCGTACAACAAAAAAAAGAGCACGATCGTCAGCATTGCTGTGCCCAACAGCCGCCGGATCGCCTCCATGACGAGCACGACCGCTATAACGCTGATCACCAATCGCGGCGTATCCACGTTGCCGATGATCATCACAATCTGCGGATAAAATATGACCAAGTACAAACCCGCATACAGTCCCAGCGCCGCAAGCAGCCAATCATACCACGGCACACTGTCGCGTCGGGATTTCTTCGTCGCGGGGATGCTCAAATACACGCTGCAGAGCACCAGACCTAGAAACAGCCCGATGAACTGCTGCTGGTAAAATGTCAATCCGATCATATCCTGAACGCCCAACACGTACAATATTCCGCTTATGGGAATCAGCGACAGCAGCGTGTACAGGATCACTTTCGGGGTGCTGCTCTTAAATTGGCGGTATCGTTTGCCCTCCATCTCCGCGTTCACATTCGGTTCCTCCGGGGGCTGGTTCGCCGGTGCTTGCTTTTTTGAATGCTGTCGGTCCTCATTCATCCGTATTTTCCTCCTCTGGGTTCTTTCAACGCGGTCCTGGGCTTGTTACAGCGCACGCAGCGCCGGCAGCACATGTTTCCCCAAAAGCTCAATGTTCTTCATGGTGCGGTGATGGGGCATATTGCCGAAATGCATATTGATATTTAACTTTCCGAATCCGAGCGTCCGATTCAATTCAATGAGCTGATCCCTGACGCTGTCCGGAGACCCTGCAATCAGCATGCCTCTATCAATTAAATCCTTGAATTGAAAAGCGCCCGGCGTGCCCAGGCCGGCTTTCGACTGCACCGTTTTCTGATGCGTTTCTGCGGGAAGATAACCAGGCGGGAATAAAAAGTCCGTAGGCATGACCAGGTGCTTGCTGAAGAAATAGGCGGCGTGCTCCTCCGCTTCTTCAAGCGCCCTGGCATCCGTCTCAGCGCAGTAGATGAGCACGGACCAGCCCAATTGCTCGGCAGGCGCCGTATAACCGAATTCTTCGGCGGCTTCCCGGTATAAATCAAACGATTTCTTCACGCTCGGAATCGAGCTGAAGGTTTGCAGATACGGATAACGGCGCTCCGCGGCAAAATGGATCGTGTCCCGGCTTCCTTGCGACGGGCACCAGATCGGCGGATGCGGTTTTTGATACGGAACGGGCCAGGAATTAATATGCGTAAAATGGTAATGTTTACCGTGATAGGAAGTCGGCCCCGGTTGTGTCCAAGCCTGAATAATAATATCATGCGCCTCAAAAAACCGTTCCTTCGATTTTGTCGGGTCCAGCCGGAACGAATAATATTCGGCCCCGATTCCCCGTACGAACCCGGAGATGATTCTGCCCCCGGTGATGACGTCCAGCATGGCCACCTCCTCTGCGACCCGCTGCGGATGGTCGCGCAAGGAAATCGCATTTCCGAGAATGGCAATTTTCACTTTCGTCGTTCTTCTGGCAAGAGTAGCGGCCATGACATTCGGAGATGGCATCAGCCCGTAAGCGGTTTGATGATGCTCATTCACGCCGATCCCGTCAAACCCCATTCGCTCGCAAAATTCCAACTCATCCAGATACAAATTGTACAGCTCATGTCCGTATTTCGGATCAAAATTGCTATTGGAATATGTGACCCAGGCACTGTCGTATTTATCGTTGAAATCCTCAGGCATGTTCATATAGGGCATGAGGTGAAAGCCGTAAATTTCCATATGACCGCTCCTTCTTTTTTCACAAAATTACTAAATGAATGAGGCAATGCGATTTAGAAAATCTTCCGGTTTTTCAACATACGGCAAATGGCCGCATTCATCGATTACAAATAGCTCGGAATCCGGAATTGCCTTCTTCAGCTTTTCCCCGCTGGACAGTGGAACAAGCTCGTCTTGCCTTCCCCATACGATAAGTACGGGTACAGACAGTCCCCCCAAGCGATGCAGCAGTTTGGGGTCGCAGCCTCTTTCCCACGTCAAACGGGCGAACATGGCCCTGTTTCTAATCATTTCTACAGGCATCTCGCTTAATTGAGGCGTCTTCGGCAGCCTGGATGTATCGTAAAAACATCGCTCCGTCAATTGAGGGACGGTCAAGGTAAAAGGATCAATACTATCCCTGCCGGGTATGTGCACACCGGCCACATCGGAAACGATCAGCTTCTTCACACGATGCGCTTGGATTAAAGCCAATTGGAGTCCGATCCAGCCTCCGAGCGAGCTCCCGCAGATGGTAACCCTTTCATAACCGAGGGTATCGAGAAAGTCTCTGTAATGAAAAGCCATATCCTCAATGCTGTCAAACCAATCAGGCAAATCGGATTGGCCGAATCCGGGATGTTCAGGCGCCAGAACCTCGTAACGGGACGATAATTGCTGCAAAAACGGATTCCATCCGCCTCCGTTTGCGCCATGCAGCCATAGGAGCGGTTCTCCTTTTCCTGCGCGGTAAAGACGCACACGCAAACCTCTGACATCGATTGTTTCCAGCGAGTAAGAAACATCCGTGTTCATACGTTACTCCTCCTTTATTCACCGGTTTAGCAACATGTCATTTGCCTTCTATGTGCAGCAGCAATTCCTCCGTTTCCATAACGCGACCGAATACGGAACCGATCGTGGCAAGCGTTGCTTGATGCGATGCTTCGTCAAATCCTCCGGCGGCGTCACTCATAAAAACAACCTAAAAATCCCGCATAAACGCGCTGCATGCCGTATTTTCGCAGCAAACGCTCGTTACCGTTCCGATAATGATCACGGTATCGGCCGCTCCTATTCCGCGAATGTTGCGGACGATCGTTTCCAATTGAGTGTTGTAAAAAGCGTTGTCTGGCCATCGGTATCTCCATCACGGCTCCCTCTTTGACAAAATCATTCTTTCGGAGGTTCTCCGATTCCTTGCTCACGCACGCTGGTCAGCAGCGAAGCACGCAACAGCCATTGTCTGGCACGGACCGGGTCGTTCGCTTCGGCAGCCAATTCCTGCTGCAGCTGCAGCCGCTTTTGCGGGTCCTTTTCAGTGACGATGCTCGTATTGCGCTCGCTGATTTGCCTCACATAAGCCAATGCGACTTTACGTCGCACATTCGAGTAGGTTTCCAGCTCGGCCTGCAGATCGGTGCCCCCTTCGTTATGGATATAGCGAACCAGCCGCATGCTGATATCGACGGCATCATGGATGCCGCTGTTCAGTCCGAGGCCGCCTAAAGGACTGTTAACATGCGCTGCGTCTCCCAATAAAATGAGTCTTCCATCATAGAAGCGTTCGGCCACACGTTGATGCACGCGGTAAATCATGCGTTCAACCAGTGGAAAACGGTCCTGCGTTTTTAACGCTTTCTGCATGGAAGCCTGAATGCGCTCTTCCTCCAGAGCGGTTTCATCCGAAATCTCGGGCGGAATCGGATAAAGCAGTCTCCAAGCCTCCGGAACGCGTAGAATAAACAGGAATTCCTCGGGATCGGAAATATAATTGACATAACCGATATCCGGTAAATATTGCTCGAACGAAACCGGCGTGCCGACAAGCAAAAACCGCTGCTCCAGCGTATACCCTTCAAATGCAAAGCCCAGCTCTTTTCTGACCGTGCTTCTGGCCCCATCAGCGCCCAATACAAAAGAAGCTCTTATTTTCTCTTCTCCCCCAGGAGTCCTTAACGTAACGGCAGCCCCTGCGCTGTCCTGCGAGAGCCCGATCACCTCGGAATTAAAACGAACATCCGCGCAGGACCGCTGCTGCAGCCGCTGATAGACAACTTGCACATAAGTAGATTGAGGACACTGCAGCCGGAAGGGATATTTCGTATCTTCATTGATCAGGCTGCAGTCGAACTCGGCGAACAATCCCGTCTTTCGGTCACGATATTGGATTTTGTCGGCAATTAAGCCCCTGGCCAGCAAATCGTCCGCCAATCCGGCCGCATTCGACTCCAACAGTTCCATCGTCGCGGCATGAAAAGTGGACGCCCTCCATTCTTTGCTCGGGCCGTCGCTTTTCTCCAGCACGATGACCGGTATATTCTGAATGCTTAAAATTTCCGCTACCGTCAACCCTACCGGTCCTGCACCTACAATAACTATTGGATCCTTCATCCTGTCAACCTCCACGAGTAAAATATTATTGTAAAAAACACCGCCGGCGATATCCTGAGCCGGCAGTGCTAGTTAAACCGGATACAAAGGGGCGTTATTGAACGCTTTTTAGCAGTTCATCCTGAACCTTTTGAGCTTGATCCGTCCAAACGCCTTGATCCTTGAAGAATTTCACAGCACCCGGATGGTATGGGATGACAGGGTTTGGATCAAACATCTGTTGGGGATCCCAGGATTTTAACCAATCGTGAATCGGCTGCAAATCCTTATAATTGTTCCATAACGTCTGCGTGATGCTGTAAACCGTATCATCGGACAAATGGGTCGATGTGAGCAGCAGGGTTGCATAATTGATGGCAATCTGATCCTGCCGGATATATTCATCTTTCTTCATCAGACTCCATTCCGTACCGGGCACATAGGAATGCAGCTTGTCGGTGATGCTTTGCGGAATACTGTTTATTTGGTCGGGGGTGTATTGGTCAAGAGCATTCAAGCCTTTCAAGGGAACCGAGTTGTTGACTTCAAGCATGACCGGCGTATGCGGGGTCAAGCCGAACACGGCATCCACCTGATTATCCTGAAGCATTTTTACGGCAGATAAAATATCCGTCACCGGCACCTTCTTGACGTCATCCCAGGACAATCCGTTGATATCCAACAATGCGGTTAAGATTTGTTGGGCAATTAAGGATCCGGCATAGCCGTAGGCCACTCTTTTTCCTTTTAAATCAGCGACTTTTTTGATGCCGGAATCGTTTCTTACAGCAAATCCGGGTGTGATGATATTGTTGCCGCGTACAATCATGCGCAAATTTTTCGTGGGGGGTAAATCCTTCCTCCCCTTTCAGGCCCCAGGAAACCTCCGGATACTCGGATACCCCGAGATCGATCTGGCCGCTGTCGAGCAGAGGACCCCACGCCGTTTGGCCTGCATACGGTTTTACGGAAACGCGGATCGAAGATTTGTTGCTGATGACCTTGGCCAACCCGTTTCCGACAGCATTGAAGGACGTACCGATCGGAAGCGTGGCTATGCTCAGAATCTTGTTGTCTGCCGGCTGCCCTTTGGCTTGATTTGGATTTACGCTTTGACTCGGACTTTGCGAGCTGCCGGGGCTCTGCGCAGTGCTGCCGCCGGGAGTGCTCGAGGCCGATGGAGTGCCGGAAGAACCACAAGCGCTTACAAATAACGTAACCAAAATAACAGAAACAATAATTGCCAGCGCTTTTCGTAATGATTTGGTTGCCATGAAAACTCCCCCTCAATAAATATAATCGTTAACATATCGTTAATGTTATAAACAAAGTGTTCTGAGATAAAATTAGCACGCCCCAACCAATCTGTAAATTGATTCCTCAACTGTTAAATTCCTTAAATTCAACTGCTTTCTATGATCAATAGATTGGCGTGAAAACCTCTGTTACAACCTGGCGGCCGTTATTTTCGCGATATTTCTCCGACTTTTCGAACCCGAACGCTTCCATGATCGGCAGATCGTTCGTGGAAAACATATAGGCCTCCTCTGTTTCCGAAAGGTTGACATGTTCGTGCCAGGTCCAAGAGGGTATTGCAAAGAAATCCCCTTCCGACCAGTCAAATCTGACCCCGTTCATCACGGTATACCCCTTGCCGCGAAAAACATGATACACATTGCTGTGGATGTGGCGATGGGCTTTACCGCTGAATTTGGGAGGCAGCTTCTGCATTCTGGCCCCGATCCGATCATTCGCATCCTTCCCGGTGGAAGGATTGATATATTCAATGATGAATCCGTCTATCAGGTCCGGGGCGAATTCGCTCAATCCATCCAGGCTTCTTTTCGTGAATTCCCATTTGTATCGTCCAAGCGGGGCGATGCTTGGCTTCCGGTCGCTGACCGGTCGTACCATTCCACCCTGATAACGTCTGGAGCTGTAATTGTCAGGCACCTGCAGCTTCTGCTGCTTCTCCGGGTAGAACTCGGTAAAGCAGACATTCAGATACATGGTGAAAGGACTGTCCAGACAATCCATCCAGTATACGGTTTCTTTTCCCGTGTTGGCATGATCATGCCATGTCCAGGTAGGGGTAATCAGGTAATCCCCCGGTTCGAAGGTCATTTGCTCGCCTTCTGTAGGAATCGATGATAAAATCCCCAATATAGCCGGTTGAAAATTCCCCATAAGTAGGGGAAAATCTCTCCCTGAAGGGAGAGAAATCTATGGTGAAGA